>JAFDAR010000071.1 GCA_019313735.1 Deltaproteobacteria bacterium
TGGCAACGTATCCTTGAAGGCATTGAAAGCTTCTCTGTATTTCCTGTCTTTATAAGCAGCCGCACCGAGATTGAACCGGAGTTTAAGGTCTTCCGGATTTTTGTCAACGGCAGCCCTGTACCCGGCCGATGCCTGAGAATAATTGCCTTTTTTGTATGCTCTTTCAGCACTTTGTGGAGAAGCCCATGCCACGGAAGACAGGACGAGGGAAGCTATAAAAAGGAAACCGAATATAGCCGCGATGCTGGTCTTTGTCCTTACCCTTGGACGTCTATCGGCGGTCTCTATCTCCGGAGATGATATTCCCTTTCTCCTGCGATCATTGAATACAAATATCAAAGCGAGGGCGAGGGGCCATTCAAATCTGTTAATAGGAACCTTCTGCATCCTTTCCGCGAGTTCATGTTTGGGAACAAGGCTGAGTTTTCTGTTGTAAACTGCCTCAAGGCCCTGTGCCTGTCTGCCGAGAGGTTCATAGACGCCGCCGGTCCTTGCAGCAATTTCTTTGAGCGTTTTTTCGTCCAGACGTGATTTTACCACCCGTCCCGTTTCATCCTTTACAAATGATACCCCATTCCCCTCATTATCTATGGGAATCAGTTCGCCTCCGGGGGTGCCGACGCCTACCGTGTAGATGGTCATGCCTTTTGCGGCTGCTTCCTGTGTGGCGGTCAGCACATTGCCCTCCAGATCTTCACCATCGGTAATGAGAATAAGTATCTTGTGATTCGCGTCATCTGTGAAGGCGGATTGTGCTTCGTATATTGCGCTGGCAAGATTCGTTCCCCCCTGTGGTATGATATTTGTGTTAAGGGCTGTAAGTGATTCTATGAAGGCATTATAGTCCATAGTCAGGGGACACATAAGAAAGGCGGAGCCGGCAAATGGAATGAGGCCCACGCGATCGCCGTCAAGTTTTGAAACAAAATCCATTATCCCCAGTTTGCTTCTTTCGAGCCGGTTTGGGTTAACATCGTTCGCGAGCATGCTCCTGGATGTGTCCACAGCCATAAGAATATCGATTCCCTTGCGCTTAACCTCTTCCCAGCGAAATCCGACCTGAGGCTGGGCCAGGGCAATGAACAGGCATCCTACAGCCAGAATGAAGAGGATTCGCTTTGTCATTCTCCGACCCGGTGAAACACTCTCGGTCAGTTTTCCCAGCAGGTGTCCGGAAGCGAACTTTTTCAACGCTGTCTGATTTCTTCTCTGAAGATGTCGAAAGCTGAACACCAGGGCCGTGCATGCCACAAGCCCTGCAACCAGCCAGATTGAATGCGCGAATTGCATTTATATTTATCCTTTCTTTCAATCAAATAATGGTTTATCTCCATCAGCCATCGGCTATCAGCCACGCTCTATGGCAGGCGACGAAAACGTGTCTGTGACAATGTTGTTTCCAGGCCCAGTAAAAACAGAACTGGTATAGCGGCCCAGGGGAACACCTCGTTGCGATGTTCAAATTTCTTTATCTTCCGAGTCGTTTTCTCCAGTTTGTTGATCTCGCCATAGATTTTTCTGAGGGACTCTGTGCCCGTGGCACGATAGTATTGGGCTCCAGTCATAGCCGCGACCTTTTTCAGGGTATCTTCGTCTATGTTCACCTCTGCCATAACAACCCTGTTATTTCCAAGCCGGTCGGTGACGGGAATGGGTACTTCTCCATGAGAACCGGCACCGATAGTATAGACTTTGATGCCAAGCGTCTCAGCCGCCTCGGCTGCCATTACAGGCGAAACCTTGCCCGCGTTGTTCATCCCGTCAGTGAGCAAAATTACTATCTTTGACTTGGCCTTCTGGTCTCTCAGCCTGTTAACTCCGGATGCTATAGCCGAACCGATGGCAGTACCGTCTTTCATCATATCCGTTTTTACAGTTTCCAGTCTTTGCTGCAACCAGTTGTGATCAAGGGTCAGCGGGCTGACAATGTAAGGCTGTCCCGCGAATGCCACAAGCCCGATGCGATCATTGGGACGCTCTTCTATGAATTTTGAAACGACCTTCTTAACCACGCCAATACGGCTTGCCTGTTTGTTTCCTATGGTAAAATCAAGGGCCTTCATAGATCCTGAAACGTCCATGGCGAGAATTATATCGATTCCGCTTGCCTCCACCTCAGTAGTGCCATGAACAATCTGTGGTCTTGCCAGGGCTACTATTAATAGCGCCAGAGCGATCAGACGCAGGGTCCCGAGCCATCTGCCGGATGTGGATTTGCGCGCCCCGGCAAGTTGCGCGGCGATCCGGGAGGTGGGATATCTGACAGCACAGACCGCGCCTTTTTTGCCATGTATAAAGGCCAGAAGAGGAATCAGCGCCAGCAGCCACAATATTTCCGGGTGGTTAAAATGAATCATGATTTATCTCCTGTACTGGTCGATTTTTTCCTGAACGGGTTTTGTCTTCTCGACAAACTGCCAGGCGCTTGCGTGCATTGCCTCCATTTGTTCAATAGAAAGCAGATAGCGCGCAAATTTTGCCAGATCGCAATGTGTCAGGAAATCCTGAAGTTCTTTGCGATAGGCATCAAGAGAGTCTTTGCTGTTAGTTGTGAGGCTCCGCATAAATTCCTCTGTTGTGTGACGGGTTGCGCTTAGATCAAAACGTTTCTCAATATAGGTGCGGATCGCGTCCGATACGGCGACGGAAAATGCCTCCGCTTTTCCGGGAACCATAAGCGCCCTTGCGCGTTCAAGCTGTTCAAAGGCCGTCTCGCAGGCGAGTTTTGTTCTCAGAATTCTGTTTCTTTTAGTCAGTTTCCATATCCCCCATATAAGAAGGAAAAGAAGAATGCCGCCTCCGGTATAAACGGCCCACCACCAGGGCCAGGGTATGTTAACAGGACCTCTTATGTCGCGTATATCCTCCGTTGTGGTTGCCATGTTAGTAGCGTCTGACTGGGGTGGGGCTTGTACCTGCCGCGTGGCTGCGATATTTGGAGTCAATTGTTTCGTTACTGCCTGAGGCGCGGATAATGAGATATTCTTCGCGGCGAGTACTGTTCCCGATGTGACCAGAATAAGCACCGCTATGGCCACTATGGTACCCTTGATATGAAATTTCACCAGTGTCTTCTCCTTTCCCGCGAACTGAAGAAATTCAACAATACCGGAAGATATGGCTCGTTTGTGGTAACCTCCAGAAGATCGACACCCGACGACCGGATAACTTTTTTTAATGTCCGGCGATGTTCTTCAGATATTTGTGAGAAGCTTTTCCTGATATCGACACGCGAAGTGTTCAGCTCGACCTGTTCTCCCGTTTCCGAGTCTTCAATAGTCAGAAGCCCGATATCGGGCAGTTTCCACTCCCGGGGGTCATTTACCGAAACCGCTATCAGGTCGTGGTGACGGTTGGTTATCTGGAGCTTGGGCCGAAAACTTGCCAGGGAAGTTTCGAAATCTCCGGGAAAGCAGAAGTCGGAGATGAAGAACATTACACAACGTCTGGAGATTACCTGATTTGCGAAATCCGTTGCGGCTGTCATATCCGTTTTTGTGCCTGAAGGTTGAAAGAAGAGAATTTCCCGGATTACTCTCAATATATGAGTTTTTCCCTTGGCCGGGGGTATGTAGAGTTCCACTTCGTCGGTGAAGAGTATTAATCCAACCTTGTCATTATTGCGAACCGCTGAAAAGGCCAGGACGCTTCCCATTTCCGCCATTATCTCCCGCTTGCTCTGAAGTGATGAGCCGAATCGGCCGGAAGCGCTGACATCAATGACAAGCATAATGGTCAGCTCCCGTTCCTCGGTGAATTTTTTTATGAAGGGACGCCCGGTCCGGGCGGTTACATTCCAGTCAATGCTCCTTATATCATCGCCCGGGACATATTCCCGCACCTCGTCAAAGTCCATGCCGTGTCCCTTGAAAACTGAGTGATAATGGCCGGCAAGAGAGTCATCAACCAGACGATTGGTTTTAATCTCAACAAGCCGGACCTTTTTAAGAATTTCACTGCTTATTCTACTGTCCATGATATTTCCTTTCCGGGGTCAAATCACCTCTAAATCTCTCTCAATCCCCTTAAGGAACAGGAACGGTATTTAGTATCTTTCGCACGATATCATCGCTTCTTAATGCTTCCGCTTCTGCTTCATAGGTGATGCTGACGCGGTGTCTGAGGACATCCATGGCAATGGACTTCACGTCTTCCGGGGTGACATAGCCGCGCCCGTGCAGGAAGGCCAGAGACTTGCTTGCCGCTTTCAGATTGATGGTGGCCCTGGGAGACGCTCCATTCTGGATGTAGGGCTTAAGATCGAGGTTGTAAGCCTGGGGGTCACGGGTCGCATACACCAGAGATACAATATAGCTTTTGATCTTATCATCCATATAGATGGTATTAATAACACGGCGCGACCGCATGATGTCATCCACATGCACCACCGGATTTACCTTGGCAGGAGGTTCAGTCGTGTCCACCATGTCGAGTATAATGCGTTCCTCTGAGACCGAGGGATAGGTGATGACCACCTTCAACATGAAGCGATCTACCTGTGCCTCCGGAAGAGGGTAGGTGCCTTCCTGCTCGATAGGGTTCTGTGTGGCCATTACCAGAAAAGGATCTGGCAGAACGAGGGTTTTTTCTCCGATGGTTACCTGACGTTCCTGCATGGCTTCAAGAAGCGCGCTTTGCACTTTAGCCGGCGCCCGGTTAATTTCGTCCGCAAGTATCAAATTCGCAAATACCGGGCCTTTTTTTACAACGAAGGAAACGTCTCGCGGGTTGTAGATCTCTGTCCCGATGATATCGGCGGGAAGCATGTCCGGCGTGAACTGGATTCTCCTGAAGCCGGTCTGGATGGCATCGGCCAGTGTCTTCAGGGCCAGTGTTTTTGCAAGACCGGGAACCCCTTCAAGGAGTATATGACCGTTGGAGAGAATCCCCACAAGGAGCCGCTCAACAAGATGTTTCTGTCCTACTATTACGTGGCTGATTTCCTGCTCCAGTGGTCTTACCCAGTGCGATGCCTGCTGTACCGCGTCGTTGATAGTCTGAATGCTGGTAAATTGTCTTCCCGAATGCGTGGTGGTGCTATCGATGCTGTTTCCATTCAGGGATGTCTGATCATTTTCTGCTTTGTCATAGTTTATGTTTTCTGGTGTTTGAGTGTCCATGATCCTTCCTTTCTTTTAATCGTGTCAAATCGAGTTTCCATCATGTTTGAGCCTAAGATAGCACTCCATTCTTACAGTAACCTTTCCTGTACATTACAAGTCTGTAATGAAAAAAAAGGAAAAAAGGGGACATAAAAAAAGGAAAAAAAGAAAAAAGGGAAAAAAGGGAAAAAAGGGAAAAAAGGGGACAGATTTATTTATCGCTTTTTTAATCTTGTTGTGTTAGCAAGTTAGTATGTCAAGAACGTCACGAATAGTCATTGCCGACTGTCCACATCATATAATCCAGCGAGGCCATAACAGACAAACCGTTTTTGCTTTGGATGAGGATTATCAGTATTAATGGTTGCAGGATATATGCTTATTGCTTGATGACAAACCATGTGCACCTGATTATTGATCCGGGACATGATGCAAGTCATCTTGCCCATCTCATGAAAAGGGTAGCCGGGCGACAGACAAGGTATGTGAACATGATTGAGAGGCGGACGGGGAGCTTATGGGAGGGGCGTTTCAAATCGAGTCCGATCAGCACCGACGAGTATCTTCTGGCTTGCTGCCGTTATGTGGAGCTGAATCCTGTACGGGCAGGCATCGTTGCAGATCCTGCCGACTATCGATGGTCCAGTTACGGCGCAAAAATTGGTGTTCGTAAAGAGGGATGGTTGGATGCCGATCCTTGCTACCTTGATCTGGCCGACAGTGAGGAAAAATGTGCTGAACGATATATGACGTGGGTGAGAGATTCCATTCCTGCGGGAGAATGGCAGATGATCCGGCAATCCCTCCAGCGGGGACAATTGACCGGCAGCCCTCGATTTGTTGATGAAATTGAAAAGAAGATCGAAAGGCGTGTGGAATGTCGAGGTCGGGGAAGGCCAAGGAAAACAGAAAAATAAATCTGTCCCCTTTTTCTCCTTTTTCTCTTTTTCTCCTTTTTACCCTCTCCGTTCAAGCATCCTTTTGACTCTTAATAACAGCAGGTCCTTTTTTATCGGTTTTTTTATGTAGTCCATCGCGCCCAGCTGTAACCCTTTTTCCTCATCTTCAGGATTTGTCCTGGATGTCAGGAATATCACGACCGCTTTGACTCCCTTCTGGTTTAGCATTTCGAGCAGCTTGAAGCCGTCTAAATTGGGCATGTCTACGTCGGAAAGTATGAGATCGAAGTCGTCTTTTTTGCCCAGGTAGAGCAGGGCGGCTATGCCGTCTTCAGCGGTGGTCACGCTGTAACCGTCTCCTTCCAGGAAACGTGCTATAAGCTTTCGCGTGTCTTCGTCATCCTCGACAACGAGGATGGATGACTGCGTCTTATTTGCTGGAATGATGTCCGGATCCATCCCACGAGGTGCGGGCATTTCCGCGGGGATGGATGACTGCGTGGTTGCATCCGTACTTGCTGGAATGATTTCCGGATCCATCCCACGAGGTGCGGGCATTTCCGCGGGGATGGATGACTGCGTGGTTGCATCCGTACTTACTGGAATGATTTCCGGATCCATCCCACGAGGTGCGGGCATTTCCGCGTCTGTCACTTCCTCCGCCAGGACTTTCTCGAAGACATCTTTCGGAGCAAAAATTAAATTTTTTACCTTCAGTATGGCATGTGTGCTTATCAGGTAGTCTCCCCGGTTTCTTGAAAATGTTCGTATCTCTGAGATGGATGCTCCGGTGCGTACCATCTCCGCGATCTCCGGGTCAAACGCCAGCACCTCATAGGTTCCCTCCCGCCCTAAATAACCGGTATTGTTGCATTCAGGGCATCCTACCGGGTGCGCGACCCGAGACGGGATGTCATTTGTAAATGGCGCGAACATGGCCGTCTCTTCCGCCGAAATCGGCTCTATTTTCTTGCAGTGCGGACAGAGCTTTTTCACCAGTTTTTGCGCCACAATGGCAAGTATCGTGTTCGCTATCGTCCCCCTGTCAATGCCCAGTCTTTCAAAGCGGAAGATTGCAGTGGTAGCGTTCGATGTATGCAGGGTGGTGATGGTCAAATGGCCGGTGCTCGCGAAATCTATGGCCACTTTTGCGGAAAAATTGTCTCTGACCTCGCCCATAAACAGGACGTCGGGATCCTGTCTGACTGCTGTCTTGAGAAGTGCCTCGAATGTGACTCCGGCCTTTTCATTCACCTGCTGCTGATTGACAAAGGGCATACGGTATTCCACAGGGTCTTCTACCGACATCACACTGAGTTTCTCGTACTCTATATTGTGGAGAAGACTGTAGATGGTTGTGGTTTTGCCCGATCCGGTGGTGCCTACGATCAGTATCAGACCATTGGAACTGTTGGCGATACTAAGCATAGTGTCGGTTTGTCTGCCCGACATCCCTAATTCCCCTAGTTTTTTGGGTTCGGTGTAAGGTTCAAGCAGCCTCATGACGAGGCTTTCACCATTAGGCGTTGAGGTGCTTGACAGTCTGAGGTTAAATGTCTTGTCATTCAGAGTTGCCACAAAGCCCCCATCCTGCGGTTTTTTCTTTTCCGCTATATCCAGCCCACCCAATGCCTTCAGCCTGGATATAGCCATCATGCCTGTGTCTTTCTTCAGGGTGAAAGCATCTCTGAGATCACCGTCGATACGGAACCTGACCACAGTATCTTCTTCCTTGGGTTCTATGTGTATGTCGCTTGCTCTTTCAACCACGGCCGCATTAAGTATGTCGTCAGTGATGTGTACAACCGGGTGGTCCGTGGTTTCCGTTTCCAGTGATTTTGCGGAAATCGGAACTTTTGATGTTTGCTTGCTGCTGGCGGCCTTTAATTGTGACGGGATATCACCGAACAGGGAATCGATATTGCGGGGTTCGGTTATCGTGAGGTCGGATGTGTGGTCAAGGCCGGAGAATTTCGTAAGCGTATCCATCAGATTCCAGTCAAAGGGGTTGCTTATTATAAAGGCTTTCTTCCCGGAGGGGCTGTTTACCGCCACCACGTGATTTGACCTGCAGAATGTTGACGGAAAGGCGCCAAGCTGGATGTCGTCGGTACTGATACGGGCGGCGTAGGGCAGTTTTAGAAACTGAGCTATATACTGTGCCATAGCGTCTTCGCCAATCCCCGCATCCGCCGATGCTGTGTAGATATCAGATGGAGCCATGTTCGAGAATAGATATTTTTTTTCAGTATCCATGCCCAGTTTGCCGGATACAAATTCTTTGAATTGGATGAAATCGGAGGACTGCAACTTTTCGTGCCATGCTCTGTCATCCACATGCAGCTTGCCCCACTGCGCGTTTGTCTGCAGATGTGTTTCGATCTTGTCTGTCAGGATCTTTTTTTTGATGGGCTTGACAAGATAATCGGCGGCGCCAACGGCAAATGCCCTGGCCTTGTTATGTTCTTCTCCCATGGCGCTGACGAATATTACAGGAATGTACGCGGTTTCATCGTTTTCCTGCAACCGGGAACAGACCTCATACCCGTCCATTTCCGGCATCATTATGTCGAGGAGAAGGAGATCGGGTTTTGAGTCGCTTATGATATTCAGTCCCTCGAGACCGCTTTCGGCGGTGATCACCCTGTAACTTTTCTCAAGGAAGCGTTCTACCAGATTCAGGTTGTCCCTGTTGTCGTCAATATACAGGATCAACGGTCTGGTGTCAGTCATATACTACCTCAACGCAATCAAGATAACGGGAGAGGGCTTCCAGTTGCGAGGCAATCTCCGCGGCATTTTTTTCTTTGGCGGCCTGTTCAATATGCATGCCTATATCGGTGATCTTGTCGAACCCGTAGCCCCCGCCGGCCCCCTTCATTGAGTGGCCCAATCTCTGTACGGTTTCGTAGTCACCCGATGCGAGCAGGCTTTCGATTTCTACTATTTCTTTGCATTTGTTTTCGAGAAAACCCGGTATCAGATCTTCGAGATCAACGTCCGCGTGTACAACTATCTTTTTGTCTTCTGTCATGTCGTATTCTCCT
>JAFDAR010000072.1 GCA_019313735.1 Deltaproteobacteria bacterium
GCTATTATGCCCGGATCTTCGCCGGTTGTTCACCATACCAATGGCGTCCAAAACCACCGGGCCGCTTTTGCTTTGCTTGGTCTCACCGGCAATTATGATATTTCCGGAGGCAACTTTGTAGAACCGTTGAGCTATATTTATCAACCGGGAGGATTCATCAGCCGGGAAGAAGATTTTAAACATCCTAAAAAATTTGATGAAATGGCACCCCGGATCGGTGATGATAAATTCCCGGTGTGGTCTCAACTTTTTGATGAGGCCCACGCTATACACCTGCCTTTTCAGATTCACACCGAAAAACCTTACCCAATTAAAGCGATGCTCGCCTTTGGTATCAATTACCGCATGTGGCCTGATCTCGATTTTATGGCGGAAAGTCTGGAAAAATTGGATTTTGTCGCCATCGCGGATATTTTTATGACGGAGAGTTGTAAAAGGTTTGCGGATATTATTCTTCCGGCCTGTACCTCGGTTGAGCGCAGTGAGCTTCGCTGTTATCCGGAACGGTATGTCATCTATACTCAACCGGCAATCAAGCCGCTTTACGAATCACGTCCGGATGTTGAGATTATTCTTGAGTTGGCAAAACGGTTAAAGCTCAATGATCCCTTGCTTTCTTCCGGATTTGAAGCAAGTCTGGACTGGATCCTCGAACCCAGCGGCATAACCATAGAAGAGTTAAAGAAAAATCCGGGCGGAATGCCGGTGCCGAACCCGATAAAGTTTCCGGAAAGAAAGTATCTTAAACAAGGGTTTAGGACCCCGTCAGGTAAGATGGAGTTTAAATCGTTGTTTTTGGAAAAGTATTCGGATTTATTCGGATATGATGCGCTCCCAAAGTACCGCCCACCCAAATACAGCCATGAGGCAACGCCCGATATGGCGAAAGACTATCCTTTTATCCTGAATACCGGAACTCGGTTGCCGATGTTTATTGGTTCCCAAACGTTCCGTTTGCCCTGGACGCGGAGTTTGAGCCCGGAACCATCTGCCGATCTCAATCCTGACGATTGTCTCCGTTTAGGGATTGAACCGGGGGATGCTATTAAAATTTCAACCCCAAAAGGCTCTATTGTGGTAAAGGCTAATATTGCAAACATGGTACAGCCGGGGGTGGTACACGTTTCTCCGGCATACATCGAAGTTAAGGTCAACAGCTTGATTGAGGCGGATTATTTCGATCCAATTTCCGGTTTTCCCGGGTATAAGTCTTTGTTGTGCAAGGTAGAGAAAGAGAAGAATGCCGGGATTAAGAAGAGGCACGGCCGCTTGTAAAAAAGCTGTCTGACAGTTTGAAGACGTAGATACCCCCTGCAATGGCGTAGAGAAGGATGGCCAGGAGAATGACCGATTTAAACCCTGTTGCCATGGCGATCAGGATCGCCAACGATGTACCGATTACCGAGAAAAATCCGTTTATCCCCCATGCCCAGGGAAGGAGATGGCGCTGATCTGGACGAAACCGGGCGAGCGCTGACGGGAAGGGGATCCCCATCGGCAGAGCCAGGGGCAGAATGAATCCGCTGCAGAGGATTATGCGGAACCCCAGGGACAGGCCGGACAGAGTGCACTCCATGAACGAGTCGAATACTGTATAGATCAATCCAACCACTGCGATGACCGACAAAAGGGCGATCATGCGAGGTCCCGAAAGGGATCCGATCCTTTCTCCCCAAATGCATCCAATTCCGGAATAGACCAGGAATGAACAGATCACCACGGCTGCGGAAAATACCGGGTCGTGAAGATATCGTATGAATTGCTGGAGGATCGAAATTTCCAGCAGGATATAAGCAAGACCGATAGAACCGAAATATATAAAAATCGGGGCTGTTCCCCGGCCCCTCTGGGGCGCCAGTCTCAGAGGAACCAGGATTAGGAGGATACTCAGAGCGCTGGACAGAAGCAACCCGATCCAGACAAGGAGGTACCCCAGATCAAGAAAGGGGATCATCATTTGCCTCTCCTGAGAGAGATATTTCCGGAGAATTTCGAATCTGAAAAAATGGGAAAAGAAAGGTTTGTCGTCCGTTGCAGGACGGACATAAAAGGGGTAGTCACGGAGGAACTGCTCCCGCTCAGATGAGAGCAGTTCTGTGGCGGCGAGAAAGAAATAGCCCTGGTCCATTTTATTGATTCTGTTTGTTTCTTCTATCCCGATACCGGGGTAATAGCAGAGGTCGCAGAGGCGGCTCCGGCAAAAATCTTTAATTCTGGCAATCTCGTCGCTTTCGAATACCCCGTTTTTTATGAGTATCGCTGCTGTCTGCCAGCTCCTGATCATGATGAAGGATTGAGAGGCGGTGTCCGATCTCGCTGCCTCAAGAGCGTCTATGGCCATGGCGATAAGCTTTACTCCTTCCCGCGGCGGGCTGGTTATCCATTGGGATATACTGACCAAGCCGCCGGGATTAAGACGATCCAGGCAGGTAATCAGTGCTTCCGTCGTGATGAGATAATTTTCATTGAGCGAATAGACACCGGAAGTCCCGGTGTCCATCGATCCCTGGAGGCTGATCTGTATCAAATCGAATTTATTACCCGTCCGTTCCAGGTAACCGCGGCCGTCTTCGATAAAGATGGTGCAGCGATCCGGTCCGTAAACATCGCCGCTGTAATCGCGATAGGGACCTCGAAGGAGCCGGACTACGTCTCTGTTGATTTCCACTGCTGAAATATGGGCTGCTCCGTGAACGAGGGAGTTGAGGATTTCCGTTCCCCCGCCGCTGCCGATGATGAGCACCTCCGGTTTTTTCAGGATTGTATAGGGGAGAGAAGTTACCCGAAAATCCATAAATCGGAGGTCTTCAGGATTTCCTGAAAATCTGTTGATTGAACCGGCCGTATTCCCGTCGATAAAAAGGCCCTTCTGCTCGGGGATCGGATAGGGGCAGTTCAGACTGAGATCGGGGAGAAAATGGAAGGCGGGACCTGACATGATGGAGACCATCCCCAGCGGTCCAAACCGTTCAGCCTCAATTTTTGAGCCGGCTGGTGCTTTTGCCTGCACGAGATCCTTGAAAGGGTTCATGGGAAGGGACGTACCATGGAGGAGAACTGCATAGAGGGGAAAGAGAGCTATAATGAAGCCGCAGGCAAGAATTCGATGCTTAACTGTTCTGCCTGCCAAGAGGGCAGCGAATCCAGCCAAAATTGAGATCATTAGGATGAGCTCCTGAGGGCTTCGGTTGAGGAACGTCAGAAAAATTACGAGGGAACCGAACCCCGAGCCGAGGAGATTTGCCGCGTATATGCGAAAGATATGCTTTCGGTACACCGTAAGGCCAAGCCCGACACAGAAGGCTGCGAGGAAAAAAGGAATAAGTATGATCAATGAAAGTCCGATCAGCTTTGCTGCCTCTCCTGGCTGCCACAGGAGCATGAGCGGATTGAAGCTGATCCAGCGAGTGACAAAAAAATTTACCCAGACGGAGCAGACAAAAAAGAGAGGAAGAGAGAAGAAAAGAGTGGGAGCGCTTTTGCCGGCCCTCTTTCCGAAAAGAAAGAGGGTGGTACCGCTTGCCCCGAATCCCAGGAGTGCAATACTGATGATAAGATGGGCAAAGTGGTGCCAGTATTGGATTGCGAATAATTTTATGAGTACTATTTCATAGGCGAGCAGAGCCCCGGAGATAAAAAACAGTGACAGCCGGATGCTTCGGGAAGGTATATGAGCTTCGGTCATAGATCAGCGCTTGCCGGTAAGGGGTACAAATCGTACTGCCATAACATTGTGCGTTACGATGTTTTTTACGTCCTTTTTTATGACCAGTACAAGGTTCTGGGTCATGAAACGACCGCCAACGGGGATGATCATCCTGCCGCCTTCTTTAAGCTGTTTTACCAGGGGGGGAGGAATGTGGCCGGCAGCCGCGGTTACGATGATTGCATCGAAGGGGGCCAATTCCGGCCATCCGTAGTACCCGTCGGCATTTTTCACCTCCACGTTGTCATATCCCAGTTTTTTGAGCGTAGCTGCTGCTGATTGAGCCAGCTCCGGTATGATTTCAATCGAATAGACCTTCTTGACAATGCATGAGAGGACTGCCGCCTGATAGCCTGAACCCGTTCCGATCTCGATGACTGTGTCATCTTTGGTCAACTTCAGAATTTCGGTCATATAGGCAACCATAAAGGGCTGTGAAATCGTCTGTCCATAGCCGATAGGCAGAGGACTGTCATCGTAAGCAAGGGAAGTGTAGTTTTCAGGAACGAAGCAGTGCCTGGGAACGGACATCATTGCTTCGAGCACATTGCTCTCCTGGACGCCTCTTTTTTCGATTTGGGTTTCGACCATTGATTTTCTCATTGCTGCGAACCTATCCTGGGCGGGGGCGGTCGGATCGTGGGTATATCCCGCCCAACTGGCGGGCACGGTCATTCCCATAAGAAGTGCCGTCAGAGGAAGCATCCATATATATTTAAATCGAACCATAATTATACGATACGGGTTTGGAAGGTATGTGATATTCCGGCTGCAAATAGTTGCTGGTTGGTGTCGATATGCCGGAAAATTCTTCAGCTGATTGTTGGCCTGAATTGAAGTGGCGATGCCGGAGCTTTTTGTGATTAATAATTAATATCACTCTATCCAAAAGGAAGATGGATGTCAAGTTCGCCTGATTTTTTAAACGGCAAGCTAAGGCGCGGATTCACCCGTCGCCTTGAGCGACTTGTTGCCTGTTGATGTTGCCACGGCTTGTTTTTCCCCTGGCAGATACCTGAAGTATAGAGACAGGTCGATTGCCACCAGGACCATGTTGAGAGCATAAAGCACGATAATCCAATCCATGGAGTAAAAGAGCTTGTGAATGACTCCGCAGGCATAGCCGAAGCAGAGAATTGCCATAAAGAGGGGACTCTTTCCTGAAACGATCTTTGTTCTTATGGATTTTGCGATTGATATCGGCCAGCTTACGCCAAAGCAAATCAGCATTGTCGCTTCAAAAATGCTCATTGTCTCAATTCCATTCCCGGTTGAACGCATTGATAGATGATAATGATTTAATTTATATGAAAATAACTACCAATAGTTGAGTCCTTTTAGCATCTGCCATTCAGCAATGATAATCAGCTTGGAATGTAATTTTTATATACGTGGTCTCCCTAAAGGAGCCTAC
>JAFDAR010000073.1 GCA_019313735.1 Deltaproteobacteria bacterium
GAAGGCTCGTCTTTTCCACAGCGGCCTACGGGAAAGAACTGGACGCGATAAAGAAAGGGACCTGCGTGGCAGTGTTCGGTCTTACCATGGACATGGAGGACATCCTGATACGCGGAACGTTCATGGGAACCAGACGGTATCGGGGAATAAAACTGGGCGCGATAGACATAGAATGGGTGTACAACTCCATGCCGCCAAAAGCGGGACAGATCTATCCCGAGGTGCGGTTAAAACAAGTCGTGGATTTCTGAAACCAGTGGGGACAGGTTTAAACCTGTCCCCGATTATTTCGTATCTATGTTGTAGTTGCGTATCTTCGTCCTCAGGGTTTTTCTGTCAATACCGAGAAACTTTGCAGTCTTGCCTATTTGAAAATCAAAATGGCGCAACGCCTTTTCTATATGCTCCTTCTCGACATCCACAAGAGTCATCCTTCCCGAATGAGAATCCACTACAGGAACCTTCGTATCCTTATATTGCCCGAAATAAAGAATATCAGACTGATTTACGATTTCATTTTCACAAAGCACACATAGCCGCTCGACTGTATTCTTCAATTCTCTGACATTGCCTGGCCAACTATATGACATCAAAGACTTTTTCGCCTCCTCCGAAAAACGTCTCACCCTGCTCTTGTGCCTTTTTACATATAAGTTGAGATAGTGTTGCGCTATTGGAATTATATCAAGCCTGTGCTCTCTTAAGGGTTTTATATCTATCGGCACTACTGATATTCTGTAGAAGAGATCTTCCCTGAACTGACCGGCATCCATCTGCGCCCGCAGATCCTTATTAGTTGCTACTATGAGCCTCACATCAACCTTGTCAGCCTTTGAACTGCCGACCCGTGGAACCTCCTGTTCCTGTATGACTCTCAACAGTCTGGCCTGGGTAGCAAGGCTGATATTGGATACCTCATCCAGAAACAGTGTTCCCCCATCCGCTGTCTGGAAACGCCCCTCGCGCGACTGGGTCGCGCCGGTGAACGCGCCCTTGACATGACCGAAAAGTTCACTCTCCATCAGATTTTCCACAAGAGAAGAACAATCAACGGGAACAAATGGCTTGTCTCTCCTGCTGCCAAGCTTCTGTATTGCGCGAGCCACAAGCTCCTTGCCCGTTCCGCTCTCGCCGGTAATAAGAATCGTGCTGTCTGTATACGCTACCCTTCTGATAGTATCTTTTAGCTCCTCCATGCAGCAACTGTTTCCTACCAAGTTTGGAATAGTACTATCCTTTATTTCCGTGTTGGACACACTCAGGACATTCTTCACCACTTTCCTCAGCTCAACCGCACTGAATGGCTTCGTCAGAAAATCAAATGCCCCGCACTTCATGGCATCAACAGCTATCTCTATGCTTCCATATCCGGTGATGATTATGATATGCGCTGATATGCCAGCTTCCCCTTTAAGCTTTCTCAGAATATCCAGACCATTCATCTCAGGCATCTGCACGTCCAGCAGGATGATATCATAGACATCGTTAAGAGCCATTTCGAGGCCGTGAACCGCGTTGCCCATATCTTCAATATGATACCCCTCACGTGACAATATCTGACGGCATCCATCACGTATTGACTCCTCATCATCAATGATAAGTATTTTCCCGACTCCTTCAGCCAACCCTTTTATCCTCCTCAGTTTCGTTCCGCTCAGGACTATCAGCCTCTTTCGCAGGCAGAAAAACAGAAAATGTTGTTCCCTGCCCTGGCTCGCTCTCTACATCGATAAAACCATCGTGTTTATGCACTATTCCATAGGCGATGGACAGCCCCAGGCCAGTCCCGTGCCCCGGGTCTTTCGTGGTAAAGAAGGGCTCAAATATATGGGCCAAGTGGGCTTTCTCTATTCCCTTACCGGTATCCGAGATAGTGATCTTGATGGTATGAGAACTGGCCAGAAGACATATTTTCTCCATTTCCATACTTTCTCCCGCACCGGATGGAAATCTGCTAATCAGCTTTGTCGCCACGGTCAGTCTCCCACCTTCAGCCATCGAATCGGAGGCGTTGATAAACAGGCTCAAAAAGATCTGCTCCAGCCGTGACCGGTCTCCGTTCACTTGGGGAAGACCCTCCGTTAATCTGGTTTCTATCTCTATCCCGTGAAACATGGATTGATCCTTCACCAGGTTGAGAGACACCTGAAGCACCTCGTTTATATCGAGCGGCATCTTTTCACCCGAAGGAGTCCGGGCAAAATTCAGGAGATTCTGAACGATTTCTTTACACCTGTTCGTTTGATATATAATTTTGTTTATATTTTGCCGTGCCAGGCTGTCTTCCGGAAGATCCTCCAACACAAGGCTGCTGTAAAGCAATATACCGCCGAGAGGGTTGTTCATCTCATGAGCAACGCCAGCCGCTATCTGTCCGAGAGAAATCAGCCTTTTTGTCTGTGTCAGTTGCTCAAAGGTTTCCTTAAGCCTGTCATCGCGATCCTTGAGCGACCTGACCATATCATTGAACGCCTTGTCCAACACGCCAAAATCAGAGGATTTACTGCTGGGCAATTGATAATTAAGATCACCGGTCGCGATTGTTTCCGTGGCCTGCTTCAGTATGCGCATCCTTTCCATAATGGTCTGTCCCATCCAAAATGAGATAATGAAGGCTACAATCATGCCGAGTGTCGTTATACCAAGGAATATCCACATGGTAAGCAGCTTCATGTCCCTGTATTTTGCCTCCAGTATTCCGACGTAGAGCATTCCTATTATGGTATTGTCTATACTGTACACAGGCACATACGAGCTGAGATACCAGTCGTTGACCACAAACGCCCTTCCAATCCAGTTTTTGCCCTTTTCAACAACCTTTTCATACACCTCCTTCGATACAATGGTTCCTGTTGCCCTTTTGTAATCCTTCGTCATTACGTTGGTAGATATGCGCACGCCTCCCTGGAATATTGTGGCAAATCCCATATCACGATCCTTGTATTTTTCGTCGCGGTATACTGTTTCTTTTATCTTGTCCACTATGGCATAATCCCCGTTAAGCAAAACACCTCCAACAAGTGCACCTTTGAAATCCCCATCCGTGTTAAAGATGGGATAGGCCGCTCTCAGCACCATACCGTCAGATAATAGTTTCTCCCCGGTCTCTACGGATCGGGGCGTTTCTACTATGGATATCTTAAGGCGCTCCGAAAGCAGGGGGTTCTCCCTTTCTATTCTTTCCGAAGAAATCAGTTCAGTTGCCGACAGGGGCGTTTTCTTATCAAGGCATTCCCGTATGACCGGATCCCACAGGACATTATCCCCTTTGGCTGCGGGGTTGGAGGCCCTGTACCGCACGGTGCCTTCGGCATCCACCAGGGAAAGCATGTCAAGACATGCACACTCGGTCCCCTGCCCATTTTTCACCTCCGTTCCCGCGCGTATCAACCCCTTCAGGTCTTCCAGCGCGAGCATATCGCCGGAAGAAATAGCATCGCCAAGATGAGACCTTAACGCTGTACAGCGGACCTGGAATGCCAGCCTTTCCATGTTGTGCTCATAAATGAGTCTCGCGGTATTTATATCCTGCTGCACCCTTCTCTGCGCCTCATCCATGGTATTTCTGTTGATTATCTTTATGCCAGCGAACGTAGCCACTATGCCTGTAATACAGGTGGCTACCAGGAATCCCAGCACAAGGCGTTTCTGCAGGCTTTCTTTGAAGATATCTCTTAACAATCCCTTGCCCTCACCGCATGGGTGGAAAAGGAAAACTTCGCGTTCCTTCTTCTACACCACTCTCTCGATGTCTTTCCTGTTTATTCCTGAAATTGAAACTTTTTTATTTTTTGATCTGTGACCGGCTATGATCTCTATTTGAGACTTTTTTACACCCAAGATGTCTGAAAGGAATTTTATACACTCTTTGTTGGCCGCGCCTTCAACAGGGGGCGCCGTTATCCTGATCTTCAGGGCGTCGCCCTGAACACCCGCAAGCTCGCATCTGGACGCGCGTGGAATAACCCTGATATTGAATACAACACCATCCGTTGTCTCACCGACCGGGATCATGTCTTCCTCTTGTTCCACGTATCCGGAAACTCAATCTGGTTATTTATGTCCAACGGCATAAGATTCACAAACAGGTGCCTTCCATTTATCTGAAATTAACCGCGATCTGCAGCATGGTTTTTACGAGAAAACTCTGCAGGAACACAATCACCAGAATCACAATAATCGGAGAGAAATCCATGCCGAGACCTCTCAGCGGGATCAATCTCCTGACCTGGTAGAGCACAGGCTCTGTGACGCTATATAAAAATCGTACTATCGGATTGTAGGGGTCGGGATTCACCCATGAAATCAGAGCCCTTATGATGATGAGCCACATATATAAAGTAAGCCCAATATTGACAATCCTGGCAAGCGCCTCTATAAAGTTTCCTAATACAAACATCTCTTCCCCTTTAGATTGAAATAGGTTATGAATAGTAATTGCTGTTTTAAAAGTCAAGACTTATGTTTCCCGGAAGGACAGAAAAGACTGTGCTTACCGGAATATAATTTATCTTGCACAATCTGCAAACAGGGAGGTTATCACACGGAAATGCCGGAAAAAAAGATATGCATCATAGGCGGGGGAAACATGGGAGAGGCGCTCGCCGGGGGGATCATCTCAAGCGGCCTGGCGCAGGTGGAGAATATAACCATACACGACATACGAAAAGAACGGCTTGCGTATTTCAGGGACAAATATCGTGTATGTGTGTCGGATGACATCACGGGAGCCATAAAGACCTCCGACATTGTTATCCTGGCAGTCAAACCCCAGAATATGGAAGAGGTATTACGGGACATGGCCGATGCCGTCGCGGACAGACTCGTCATATCGATTGCGGCAGGCATCACCCTCGGATTTATAGAGAAACGCCTGGGCGAAAAGATCCGCGCAGTCAGGGTAATGCCAAATACGCCCGCCCTCATAGGTGAAGGCGCAACGGCCCTTGCAGGCGGGAAAAACGCCACGGACAGCGATATCGCCACAGCCCGCCGGATATTCGATTCCGTGGGGCTCACAGTCGTTGTCAAAGAAGAGCTCATCGACGCGGTTACAGGCCTGAGTGGAAGCGGTCCCGCCTATGGATTCATTATCATAGACGCTTAGGCGCCGCTAAACTCTGCCTCAACGGAGACAAGACGCCGGCCCAGCTCACAGATATGGTAACATCCCCCGGAGGCACCACCATAGAAGGCATAAAGGCGCTCAAGGCCGGGAAGATACAGGAAATCCTCACGGCAGCGGTGGAGGCCGCAACAAAGAAATCGAAGGAATTGGGGGGGGAATAGCCCGGCCGTGGCATTTCTTCTCATCTACAATTTCTTTTCGAGATTTTGTTTTATATGATCTATGAAATCTTCTGTGTAAACCCGCCGATTTTTCGGATCAGGATCGGCAACCAGCATAAGGTCACCTGTCATGATCCCGCTTTCAACGGTCTCTAATGCGGCAGCTTCTACCTTCCGTGCAAATTCACCGACCTCTGGTGTTCCGTCAAGTTCCGCCCTTTTTTGCAGACACCCTGTCCAGGCAAATATAAGCGCCATGGAGTTTGTGGATGTCTTCTCACCCGCAAGATGTTTGTAGTAGTGCTTCTGAACGGTTCCATGAGCCGCCTCATACTCAAAGTATCCTTGTGGAGATACGAGGACGGAGGTCATCATGGCAAGGCTTCCATTAGCGGAAGCTAACATGTCCGATATGACGTCTCCGTCGTAGTTCTTGCAGGCCCAGAGCATGCCGCCTTCCGAAACCAGCAGTCTATCTTCTGGTCGTATGCGTATGTAAAGCACGCCCGGGCAAAGCTCCTGATGGACGGCTCTGTGTTGTGAATTCCCTGGATAATCCCGGGGACCGTAAATTCATGAATGACTTTTCGCACAGGTTTTCCTCCGTCGCCGGGCGTGAAAACCAGTTCGGCAATGCCGGGCTTTGTTATCCTGATTTCCTTGTTTTCATAGATATCGCCATACGCGTGCCTTCCGATATGAATCGGTCTCTTCCAGTTCACAACCGCCGGTTTTATGTTTTTGGTTAGAATAGGCGCCCTGAAAACGGTCCCATCTAACATCCCCCTGATGGTTCCGTTGGGGCTGTCCCACTGTTTCTTGAGACCGTATTCTTCAACCCTGTCTGCGTTGGGTGTAATGGTGGCGCATTTTACGCCTACCTTATATTTCATGATAGCGCGGGCAGAATCGATGGTGACCTGGTCGTCGGTTTCGTCCCTATTCTTAAGTCCAAGGTCGTAGTATTCAGTCTCCATATCGAGATACGGCAGGAGCAGTTTATCCTTGACCATCTGCCACATAATCCGGGTCATTTCATCCCCATCCATTTCTACTATCGGTGTTTTTACTATGATCTTCTCGCTCATTCCTGTTTCTCCTACTTTTTATTCTTGATATATGACAGCATCCCGCCTGCGAGAACGATATCCTTTGCCCCTCGCCCAGGCGGATCTTTTTTTGTATGTCCGGAATTTCCAGTCTGTCGCCTTGCTCTATCTTGTCGTAGTCGTCTTCGTTCCTGAAGGCCACAGGAACAATACCGAAGTTTATCAGGTTCGCCGTGTGTATCCTTTCGAAGGACTTGGCCAGTACCACCTTCACCCCCATATACATGGGACAGAGGGCAGCATGTTCCCTGGACGAGCCCTGACCGTAGCTGAGCCCGCCTACGATGATATTGTGCATTCCGGAATCCCTTATTTCTCTGGCCCTGTTGTAAAACCCGGTGTCAAGAACTTCGAACAGAAATTCGGAATACCTGGGCACGTTGGACCTGTATTTCATCCTGGAACCGGCCGGTATGATGTGATCCGTGGTGATATTGTCCTCCACCTTTATGGTTACAACACCGGCTATAGTTTCGGGAAGCGGGTCGTTAGACGGCGGTTCTCCTATATTAGGACCCCTGTATATTTCAATGCTCTCCGGATCGTCGGATGGGGGAATAATCATTGAATCATCTATTATGAATTCATCGGGAACTGCGATTTCCGGGTATGGCATTTCCAGGTCCCTCGGATCCGTGATCTTGCCCGTTGTTATGGCCGCGGCGGCAGTCTCGGGACTTACCAGATATACATTCGCACTCTTCGTTCCCGATCTGGCCAGAAAGTTTCTGTTGCTCGTCCTCAGAGATACGGCATCGGTCTGCGGTGACTGGCTGTTGCCTATGCAGAAACCGCAGGCACTTTCTTCGAGCCTCACGCCAGTCTCCAAGAGGTCCGCCAGAGCGCCGTTTCTTGCCAGCATGTCCAGAACCTGTTTTGAACCCGGCGCCAGGATAAAACTCACATTAGGGTGCGCTTTTTTACCCTTCAGGATTTTTGCAACCATCATAAGGTCTCTGTAGGAAGAATTGGTGCATGAGCCCACGCACACTTGGTTAACCTCCATGCCCTCAAGTTCCCTTACTGTAGATATGTTACCGGGACTGTGGGGGGTCGCCGCCAGAGGAACCAGTTCAGACAGGTTGATTTCCATAACCTTGGAATATTCAGCATCAGAATCTGCTGCAAGCTCTTGCCAGTCATCTTCCCTGGCCTGTGCCCTGAGGAATTTCCTGGTTTGTTCGTCACTCGGGAATATGGATGTGGTAACACCGCACTCGGCACCCATGTTTGTAATGGTGGCCCTTTCAGGCACGGTCAGGGTTTTGACCCCCGGGCCGCTGTATTCGAATATGCACCCCACATTCCCCTTCGTCCCAAATATCCCCAGGATTTTGAGTATCACATCTTTCGCACTCACCCAGGAATTGAGTCTGCCGGTGAGGTTAATTTTAATGACCTTTGGGCAGGTAAGGTAGAAGGGTTCTCCCGCCATGGCCAGCGCCACGTCCAGCCCCCCCGCGCCGATGGCAATCTGCCCGATTCCTCCGCCCGTCGGCGTATGACTGTCGGAGCCGAGAAGGGTCGTACCGGGCCTGCCGAACCTCTCCAGATGAACCTGATGGCAAATGCCGTTTCCCGCCCTGGAATAATCTATGCCATACTTGGCTGCTACTGTCTGAAGATACCTGTGGTCATCGGCATTCTCGAACCCTATCTGTATTGTATTATGATCGACAAAACTTACCGAATGGTCCGTCTTTACCCTGTCAATCCCCATAGCCTCGAACTGCAGACAGGCCATTGTTCCCGTCGCATCCTGTGTCAGGGTTTGATCTATGCGGATCCCGATTTCATTACCCGGTTCATATTCACCCTTGACAAGGTGCCTCTCCAGTATTTTTTGAGTTAGTGTTTTTGGCATATAAGTTTCCCCTACTTAAAATTTGGAATAACCGGGGATAGGTTTAAACCTGTCCCCCGCCTGTTCAGGCCCTGTGTCTCAAAAATTCCGCATACTCTATCAAATGAGACACGGCTTTGAGCCCAATATCCGGATCCTCTATGAAGTACAATCCTTTGTCGTACAGATATTTTTCGGCATAGTCCGTCATTTCCCTGAAGATAATCGGGATAACAGGTTTCTCCACCATATCGATAAGGGACATGTACGATTCATTGAGAAACCGGGCGGGATCATCCTTATCCTGAGGCGGAATGAAGATTGGGGCGATGATATCGAGGTTTTCATCTTCCAGCATTGACCGGACAATCTCATTCAATCCCTGAAGAAATCCTGATCCTGTTACATCAAGAGGATTATCCGGCCGGGCAAATTCGGGAAGAAGTCCCCCCAAACGTTGTATGGTCTTCTCCTGCAGTGACGGCAGTTCGATGCCATACTTCTCGCACAGGTCGGCATAAAGGCCGCACAATCCACCGGAGAGGGTGCAGATTCCCAGACTTTTTCCTTTCGGAAGCCTGCAACGGGAAAAGATGGCGGCAGTTTCCGCGAGTTCTTCTATAGTCTCAACCCGTATGATTCCAAGCTGCTTGAAAAGCCCGTCAACGATATTGTCATTACCGGCAAGGGCTCCTGTATGGGAGGCTGCCGCATTCCTGCCCTTTACCGAACGTCCGATCTTAAGTATTATAACGGGTATCTTCCTGCGGGCAGCCTCAAATGCCACCTGCCTCAGCTTATCAATATCTCTGAATTCTTCGATAAAACAGGTGATTATCCGGGTGGATTCATCATAAACAAGGTATTCCATGCAATCTTCCGCCGTAAGCATTGCCTCGTTACCGGTTGTCAGGTATAGAGAAACTCCGACAGACTTTTTCAGTATCTTTGTAAGAATCGCCTCGGAGGTTCCACCACTCTGCCCGACTACACCAACCGCGCCCGGAATCAGTTTCCCTTCCACCATCCCGCCGCAAAACGCGCTTACTCCTTCCAACAGATTTATAAATCCCAGGCAATTTGGTCCCATCAGAACTATGCAGTGTTCCGTGCAGTACTGCCTGAGCCGATTCTGCATGTGCCACCCTTCTTCACCCGTCTCCGCAAACCCGGATGAAACGAGAAGCACATTCGTGATCCCCTTTTTTCTCAGCTTTTCGAGGGTTTCCAGAACGATAGAACTCTTCACAAGGAGAATGGCAAGATCAATCTTTCCATCGGGAAGATCAGAAATAGTCCTGAATGCCCTGATACCCTGTACTTCATCCACCCTGGGGTTAACCGGATAAAACTGCCCCCCGAAGCCAGCCTTCAGGGCATTTTTCAGTATGTTTCCAAACCACTGGTTGTTGGGTGACGCTCCGACAACGGCTATATCGCATGGTGATAAAAATTCCTCCAATTGTTGATGTGTGTATGAACCCATTATATCTGACACCTTTATTTGTAATTTGAAAATTGTTAAATCGATACTCAGCCATTGACCACTGTTATTTCAGAAATCCCGGCCGCCGATACGAAGCATCGGGATAGGTGTAAAATCCCTGTCCCGATTTCGCCCCCAGTAATTCTTTATCCACATACCGCTTGACAAAATCGGCATTTATCTTCGCCTGAGGATCATTATTCTCGTTCGCCCAGTACTCGGAGATGATCCATACGGTACTCAGGCCGATCTGATCCATGATGCCAAAGGGACCTGTCGGCGCATTCATTACACCCATCCAGGAACGATCAATATCCTCCACCGACGCGACACCATTCGCCGCCAGGGTCAGCGCCGCCTCAAACCACTTCGTCAGCATGGTATTGAAGACATAACCGTTCTGCTCTTTATGGAGAACTATGGCAATCTGCCCGATACTCTCCGCAAAGTCCTTTATCAGGTCAACCGTTTCCGGTGAAGTCCCGGGGTGCGGCATAATGTCGACAACATTATTCGTCCTGATATCATGAAAATGGAACGCCGTAAACCGGGCGGGCCTTCCCGTTTCCTTCGCGAACATGGAAGGCACAAGTGTTGACGTATTCGTTGTAAATATCGTGCGTGGTGGGCAGAGTTTGTTGAACCTGGCGAAAACCCTGCCTTTCAGCTGAGGGTCTTCGGGCACCGATTCACTTATAATATCGGCCTCCCGGGCCGCCTCTTCGGGATCGGTTGTTGTCGTTATTCTCATTAATGCGTTTTGTGCCTGCTCCCGTGTTATCTTTCCCCTGCCTGCCATCCCCGACGCCATCTTTCTTATCCTGGTGAGGGCATTCTCAAACACATCCTCCGTTATGTCATAGAGAACGACGTCATAGCCGTGAAGAGCGCACTGGAAACCGATCTGCTGTCCCATTGTGCCTGCACCAAGAATAAGAACTTTTTTTACATCTTCAATCTTCATTAAGCTGCTCCTTTATCAAATGGTAATCAACCGGCGCTTGGAGACTGGGTGAAAATGTCGTGACTCTGACTTTGTCCCCTTTACCGCTGCTAACCGTTAGCGACTTCATGTTGAAGTGAAGGACAAAGCGCTTTACCCAATCGCAGTAGCTCCGCTCCGTGCGAATCGAATAGTGTCACCGCTGCTGCACATCGCGCATCTCATCAAGAATCTTACTTGACATAGCTATCGTCCTATTTTATCGTGTTTTCCATGATCGATGCACCCGTAAAAAGTCAGCTGGCCGATCTCCCGGAAAAACCGGCTGAAAATGTAGATTTGGGAAACATCTTACCCAAATTGCTCAAAAGAGCGCAATATTGTTCTTTCACA
>JAFDAR010000074.1 GCA_019313735.1 Deltaproteobacteria bacterium
AATATCGTGCTCCCCTCGGCGAGCCTGAACCGTCCGGGCTTGTCCCTCCTCGCGTCTGTAAACGCCCCGGCTTTGTAGCCGAAGAGTTCTGATTCCAGCAGCGTATCAGGCATGGCACCACAGTTTACCACGACAGGCGGCTTGTTTTTCCTCGGGCTCAGGTTGTGTATTGCCCGCGCGAACAGTTCTTTTCCAGTTCCGCTTTCGCCTTCAATCAGGACGGTGCTCAGACTGTTCGCCACGTCCGGGAGTATATCAAACAGCTCATACATCCTGTGGTTTTTTGATATTATATCTTCGAAGGTATATTTCTGCTCGATCTTTCTGCGCAGCTTTTCGACGAGGCTGATATCCCTGAAGGTCTCCACAGCACCGATGATCTTGCCATCAGTGTCTCTCAGGAGGGCGGTGGATATGCGAATGGGGGCATGTTCCCCTTCGGCGTTTATGATGTTGGCGACCCGGTCCCGCACGGGCTCTCCCGTCGCGAAGGTCTGCCTGAGGGCGCAGTTTCCCTCGCATATATCGGCCTTCAGGACATCTTTGCACAGTTGTCCTATGGCATCTTCACGCGGCACGCCCGTTATCTCTTCAGCCGCGCGGTTGAACGACGTGATGCGCCACTCATGATTCACAGTGAAGACGCCGTCGGTTATTGAGTCAAGTATGATATCCCGCCCTTTGATATCGCTCATGGATAAGAATACCCTTTGCCTTTAAATTGGTCTTTATTAACAACTCACCTTTCGTGAAACCCTGTTTTATTGTCGCCAGGGCAATGGATCCGGTCCTGTAGCCGCTGTAGCATTCAATCTCTATCTTATCGAGATTGGGATCTATAAAACTATTTTAAAGGGATTCTCTCTATAATTTCTCGTCTCAGTTCATCCGGGACTGCAATTCTGTGAAATGCGTCCCTCGTTCTACTGGCACCGATAATAATAACTGCTCCATAATCAAACTGTTTTCCCATTATACCCTGCACGACTTTGACGTCAACAATCTTCGAAAAGGACATATCGAAAGTGAACCGGTACAGGACGCCGGTTTAAATGGCAATACGGTTTTCACCCACAATGTAACGGGCAGTCTTTATCTTAAAAAAAGTGAATATCCCTGTAATGATCGCCAGGAGAAGAAACATCCCTCCTGTCGTCTCGCGGGCATTTCCTCCCCCGAGAATGAACACACCGAATACGAACCACAGAAGGCTGCCAGTATAGGCAATCCAGTGCATTCGACACTGATACAGTATCTTTTCTTTTGTTGGAAATCCCTCGAATAGTTTCACGGCAATTTTATCTCCCGGTCTCGTAACCTTTGATAAACAACAATGTACAGTTTATGTAAAATCATTGTCAAGAAGAATGAACTACCCCGCCGCAAACAGCGAGAATATCATCTTCCTGGCCACGCTACGCAAAATATCGATAACAGGATCGTCAACAAAAGGTTCTGGTTTTTTCTGTTCAAGTACGTTACTATTATTAAAAGTATCTCTCCAGCATACTGAAATTTTTTAGCTACAGCCGGGATAACATAAACAGCACAGCGGAAGAATCCTTCCGCCATTTTGTACAACGAAATATAGAAAGATAGGAATAGCGTTTCTCTCGTTTTCGTGCTTTCGTGACAGGGTTTTACAACGTATCCGGATGATGACTTTGCCGCATAAAGATTGCATGACCCTGTTCAATATGAGAAATTTGCCGATGAAACATACCTTGTCTGCTCTGCCGCGCTTCATTGATTTTATCACAGGCGATATCTGGAGGATTCGCCTGGAGGATCTTCCGCGTAAAAAATCTTTTTTCATCAAACAGTTACGTATTTTTCTCCTCTCCGCGCGTGGATTTAATGAGGATAAATGCATGCTTAGGGCATCGGCCCTGACATTCTATTCTCTGATTTCCATAGTCCCAGTGGCCGCCATGGCCTTTGGGATAGCCAAGGGATTTGGTTTTGAAAAACTCCTTGAGAAACAACTTCTGAAGCAATTTGCCGGGCAGGAAGAGGCGATCACAGGGGTAATTGCTTTTGCCCATTCGCTGCTTGCAAATACAAAGGGAGGGCTCCTCGCCGGTGTGGGTATAATGGTTCTCTTCTGGGCGGTAATAAAGCTGCTCGGCAATATCGAATCTTCATTTAATGACATCTGGGGAATAAAAGAGGGAAGAACGCTGGGAAGAAAATTCAGCGACTATCTTTCCGTAATGCTCCTCTGTCCGGTTCTCATGATAATGGCGAGCAGTGTAACGGTGTTTATAACCACCCAGGCTATGCTTATTACGGATAAGGTGGCCCTTCTGGGAATGTTCAGCTCCATTATTTTTTTCGTTCTGAAGTTATTACCCTACTGTCTGATATGGGTGCTGTTTACCTTCCTCTATATCTTTATGCCCAATACAAAGATTAATTTTAAATCGGGCATACTGGCGGCTATAATTGCCGGAACGATCTACCAGATTGTCCAGTGGGCATATATTGCCTTCCAGGTCGGTGCGACAAAATACAACGCCATCTACGGAAGTTTCGCGGCGTTGCCGCTCTTTCTGATATGGCTGCAGGTAAGCTGGCTTATCGTTCTCTTCGGCGCGGAATTCTCCTTTGCCCATCAGAATGTGGATACCTATGAATTTGAGCCTGATTCTCTCCGTATAAGCAACCACTTCAAAAAACTGCTCTCCCTTCAGACCTGCCATGTATTGGTGAAAAATTTTGCGGAGGGTAAAAGGCCGCTGACAGCCACAGAGATATCCAGGCGACTTGAAATTCCCATTCGCCTGGTTCATCAGATCCTCTACGATCTGGTGGAATGCGGCATCGTTTCAGATACACAAACGGAGGAGTATAAAGAACTGGCCTATCAACCCGCCCGCGACATAAATACGCTTACCATAAAATTCGTCGTTGAGTCTCTCGAAGACAGGGGCATAGACGACATCCCCGTTGCCCGGACCGCCGGATCAAAGATCATCTCGGAAACACTGCAGGCATTCAGGGATGAAATCGGAAAATCCCGAATAGACAAGCTTCTGAAAGATATAGATGAAATCAAGGCAACATAGATATGGTGTATAGAGCCTTCTCATCGGACACCGGGTTTTATAATAAAAACCTGTTGACAAAAAAGACCGATGTCACTATAGTGCCGCCATCCAGACTCGCGCCTACACTAAAGAGCATGGGACAATCATCTGTTGGGAGATCGTTCAACGGTAGGACAGCGGACTCTGACTCCGTCAATCAAGGTTCGAATCCTTGTCTCCCAGCCATTTTTATTTCGTAGCCTTGTGAGCAATCTTTCCCCATGTATCACGAAGCGGTACGACACGATTAAACACCGGTCTGCCCGACAGAGAATCCCTGGAATCGACGCAGAAATAACCGAGCCTTTCAAACTGATACCTGCTTCCCGCCTCCGCGTCTTTCAAGCCAAATTCCACATAGCAGGATGTCAGGGTTTCCAGTGAGTTCGGGTTCAGGTATTCTGTGAACTCTTCGTCTTCACCGGCAGGATTGGGGACCTGAAAAAGCCGGTCGTAGAGGCGCACCTCGGCGGGCACGCAGTGATCCGCCGATACCCAGTGGATGACTCCCTTTATCTTGCGCCCGTCCGGCGGAGGCGCGTTTCGCGTTCCCGGATCATAGGTGCAGTGCAATTCAACCACTTCGCCTTTTTCGTCCTTCACCATGCTTTCATACCTTATGACATAGGAATTTCTGAGTCGCACTTCGCGACCCGGAGCGAGGCGCTTGTATTTGCCCGGCGGGTCCTCGTGGAAATCGTCACGCTCGATGTAGAGCACCCTGGAAAAGGGGACCTTGCGCGTTCCCATGTCCGGATTCTGGGGATGATTGGCAAATTCAAACTCTTCCACCTGTCCTTCGGGGTAATTGTCAATGACAACCCGAAGAGGACGCAAGACCCCCATCGCGCGTGGCGCCTGCTCATTCAAATCCTCACGAACACAGTGTTCCAGCAGGGCCATGTCAATGAGGTTGTCATTTTTGGCCACGCCAATCTGGGTGCAGAAATTCCTGATCGCCTCCGGTGTATAGCCTCGCCGTCTCATTCCCGCCATAGTGGGCATACGTGGATCATCCCAGCCCGTAACCAGGCCTTTTTGTACCAGTTCGATGAGTACCCGTTTACTGATAACAGTATAGCTCAGGTTGAGCCGGGCAAATTCTATCTGCCGCGGGCGATTGTCTTCAGTCAGCTGTTCCACGATCCAGTCATACAGAGGGCGATTATTTTCAAATTCAAGGGTACAGATCGAATGTGTTATCCCTTCGATGGCATCGGAAAGGCAGTGGGCAAAGTCATACATGGGATAAATGGCCCATTTACTCCCTGTCCGGTAGTGGGATTCCTTCTTGATACGGTAGATGACGGGATCCCGCATGACGATGTTCGGAGAAGTCATATCGATTCTGGCACGCAGGACATGAGTGCCATCCTCGAATTCGCCCGCTCTCATCCGCTCAAACAGGTCCAGATTCTCATCCACAGAGCGGTCCCGATAAGGACTCTCTCTGCCCGGCTCGGTAAATGTCCCGCGGTACTCCCGTATCTCGTCGGCGTTTAAATCGCAGACGTAGGCCTTGCCGGCTTTGATGAGCTGGACCGCATATTGATACAACTGCTCAAAATAGTCGGAGGCGAAGTACATGCGATCCTTCCAGTCAAAACCCAGCCAGTGGATATCGTCTATAATCGACTCCACATATTCGAGAGATTCGCCGCTCGGGTCCGTATCGTCGAACCTGAGATTGCATGTGCCCCCATATTGCGCGGCGATGCCAAAATTGAGACAGATCGACTTGGCATGCCCGATATGTATATAGCCGTTTGGCTCGGGTGGAAAGCGCGTGGCTACACGTCCTTCGTTTTTGTTCGCCTTCAAATCGTCATCGATGATTTCACGGATGAAATCGCTTTGAGAAGAGTTGTTCGGTTGCGTCATATGTTCAGGCTCCTTCCGTACCGTGTCGCTCTATGCTTCGGCCGGAATTAGTTTAGAAAAAATCTTTTGAACGGAATAAATATAAGGAAAGCGTTTGCGTGTCAATAAAATACAGTCACAGGG
>JAFDAR010000075.1 GCA_019313735.1 Deltaproteobacteria bacterium
ACCGTGAGAACATATTGCGGTCGTGCCATATTTTCTTCTATCTGTGCTCTGAGCCGCTTGATGTGAACATCGACGGTTCTCGGTTCCACAAATGTTTCGTCTCCCCACACGTAGTCCAGCAGTTGATCCCTTGTATAAACTCTTCCCGGACTCAGGGCAAGGAATTTCAGAAGTTTGAACTCGGTGGGACTCAGCTCGATTTTTTTATTTTTAACAGTAACTGAATGCGAGCTGTAGTCTATATGAAGATCTTTATATGCAAATATTTCTTTCTTTTCCACCCCTTTTTGCAGGGTTGATCTTCGTAATACGGCATGCACGCGGGCCAGGAGTTCTCTCACGCTGAAAGGTTTTGTTACATAGTCGTCGGCCCCCACCTCAAGGCCCAGGATCTTGTCAATTTCCTCACCCTTTGCCGTAAGCATGATGATAGGCAGAGCGGCATTTTCAGCATCATTTCTTATCAGCTTGCAAACCTCCATTCCCTGAATTCCGGGAAGCATGAGATCCAGGATCATCAGATGAGGTTTCCGGGTTCTAACCTGTCTCAGCGCCTCTTCTCCATCATAAGCTTTTACGACGGTAAACCCATTTTTTTTAAGGTTATAGGAAATCAAATCCACAAGGTCTTTTTCATCATCTACAACCAGTATTCTTTCAGGCATAACCCTATGATCTTCCATGGCCGTATTGGGTTCCCTCAAGCCATTTAAATCAGACTCTTTATAAAGCCGTCAAATCTTCCTGAAAAGTGGGAAAAATCAGAGAGACTGTGGTTCCCTTTCCAAGTTGACTCTCGATTTCTATTCTGCCGTTGTGGGCCGCCATCAGGTGCTTGACTATCGACAGCCCCAGACCGGTTCCGCCCAATTCTCTTGACCTGGCTTTGTCCACCCGGTAGAAACGCTCTCCCAGTCTGGAAATTTCACTTTTGGGGATACCGATTCCCGTATCTCTGATTTTGATATAGACATTGCCATCTTTTCCGTCAAGGGCCTTTATTAAAATCTTTTCCGCATCGGGCGTGAATTTTACGGCGTTATCAAGAACATTTAACAATATCTGGTGCAACCTGTCTCTATCTCCCCATATTGACGGAAGGTTATCCGGTATCTCTTTCTCCATGACAAGTCCTTTTTCAGATGCCCTTGTCTCAATAACAGGCAGGACATTTTCAATTACACCATCCAGGGAAACACTTTCAAAGGAAAAACTCATTTCTCCAAGCTCGGCGTCGGAGATTACCAGCAAATCATCTACCAGACGGTTGAGACGCTCGGCGTGCCTGTGAATAATTTGCAGGAATTTCTTTGCCGTCTCTGCTTCATTAATGGCTCCTTCCTCCAGGGTCTCAATAAAACCGAGGATGGCTGTCAATGGGGTTTTTATCTCATGGGTTACATTTGCCACAAAATCGGCACGAGTATTCTCCAATCTTTTAAGGCGCGTTACATCGTGCAGTACAATCGTCGTTTTTTCTTCATCCTCCGGGAGTCCGTGAACCGGTGAAACAGTAACATCCAGCACGGTGTGATCTTCCTCCCCTAGAACGATTTTCTGTGAAATGGGTGTGCCGGTTTCCTTGAAACGGTCAAGGGCTTTTTGCAGCTCTATATTTCTGAATGCCTCAAGGGGTGTCTTGCCGGCAATATCACGAAAACGGGCCTTGAGAATCTCTTTGGATGTATCATTTGTAGCTTCTATCCTGCCATCGGTGTCGAGTACCAGTATGCCATCTTCCATACTGGCAAAAACCGATTCCAGTTTACCCTTTTCTTCATTGGCTGACCGGATTCTTTCCTTCAGTTCCATTACCATGTAATTGATGTTTCTGGCCAGTCGTCCCGTCTCATCGCTTGAACTGATCATAAGACTTCCGGGATCTTCCCCTTCTCGCAACCTTTCGGTGAACTGTTCCATTTCATGGATGGGTGATGTCAATCTGGATGTAAACACAAAAGCGACCAGAAACGACAGAAATGCAACAATAAGAAACGATTGCAAAATCAGCACATTTATTTCCCTTACATAATGTCTAACCTCAGCAAGAGGACGTGCCAGTCGTATATATCCTCTTATTCCGGAACCCTCCTTAACAGGTAACGCGACATATAATGTGTTCATTCCAAGGGTTTTGCTGAAACGCATTGACCTGCCTTTACCTTTTACCCTTGCCTCCTGGATTTCTGGCCGGTTCAGATGATTGTCCATTTCGGAGACTTGCCCGCCTGAGTCTGCGAGCACAACACCTTCCGAATCTATCAGGGTGATACGGGCATCTGATATCCTGGATAAGCTATTAACTTCAGAAATGATCGCTGATTGAGAAGGATTGATGTTTATCATCTGAGCATAGGACGTAAGCTCTGTCTCAATCCTCTCCATCAACCTGGATTTTATCTGTCCGGTGGCATAGAATCCTACAACCACCATAGCGATCAGTGTAATGACGAGATATGTTCCGAAGACTTTGTAAAACAGACTGTTTTTCATATGTTCACCATATAATTCTACCCTGTTTATTTCTCAGAATCCCCGGCAGAGCCCTGGTGCCTTACATTCTTTCCCGTAACCATGTAAATCACCATTTTCGCGATACTTTCCGCGTGGTCTGAGATCCTTTCCAGGTTTTTTGATATTTGTGTGATCAGAAGGGATCTATGAATTGTTTTGGGGTCTTCCATCATGAACGTAAGAAGTTCCCTGAATATTTGTTCATTGAGATTGTCTACTTTCTCGTCTTTCTCTCTCACCGCGTCGGCCAGTTCATGATCCTCTTTGACCAGAGCGTCAAGACTTTCCCTGACCATTTCCCGTGTAATATCAGCCATTCGTGGGAGGTCGACATAGGGTTTCACAGGGGGGACTTCATTCAGAGTTACCGCTCTCCTGGCAATATTGACTGCCATGTCTCCGATTCTTTCCAGGTGGCCATTGACCTTGATGGCGGTGGTGATAAATCTGAGGTCTTTCGCAGCGGGCTGTCTTAATGCCAGAAGACGAATGCATTTTTCCTCAATCTTTTCGTCAAGTTCATTGATCCGATCATCGGCGGCAATAACATCGCGTGCCAGGTCCGAATCCCTTTCCAGGAGGGATTTCATGGCGTATTGTATCGCCTGTTCAACAAGGGCTCCTTCATAGAGAAGGTTTTCCTTGATATCCTGCAATTCCTTTTCATACTGGATGCTTGTATGTGATTTTTCTGCCATATCTTTTTCCTCTATTGATGGCTTTGTACGAGCGCATCTCTATTGTTTCTTAGCCGAATCTTCCGGTAATATAATCTTCAGTTTGACTGACCTCCGGATTTGTAAAGAGCTTCTCTGTAGGATTATACTCTATAAGTTTCCCAAGGTAAAAGAATCCTGTGTAATTTGAGATACGGGCAGCCTGTTGCATATTGTGGGTCACGATGATTATGGTATAATCTCTTTTCAGCTCCTCGATCAACTCCTCTATTTTTGCTGTCGAAATCGGGTCCAGCGCCGATGTCGGTTCGTCCATCAGCAAAACATCCGGCTTCATGGCCAGGGCTCTCGCAATACAAACCCTCTGCTGTTGCCCGCCCGAGAGCATCATGGCGGACTGACCCAGAATATCCTTCACCTCGTCCCACAAAGAGGCCTGCTTCAAACTCTGCTCAACCAGTGCTTCAAGTGTGCTCTTATCCTTTGTGCCCGTGAGCCGCGGCCCGTAGATAATATTGTTGAAAATCGATTTTGGAAAGGGATTCGGTTTTTGGAACACCATGCCGATTCTTCTTCGTATATCAACAGGGTCGATACCGGGATCATAAATATTTTTCCCCTCGAATATAACCTCGCCCTCGACCCGTGTTCCATCGATAAGATCATTCATCCGGTTGAGCAGTCGCAGGAGAGTCGATTTGCCGCATCCTGACGGGCCAATGAGTGCAGTCACCTTATTTTGCTCAAAGTCCATAGTCACATCTGCCAGTGCTTTAAAATCACCATAATAAAAATTGATATTCTTTGTTTCTATGATGTTATTATTTTGCACTGCTACCACCTTTTTCTTTTCCTGATATAACTTCTTATGACAATTGCAATCAAGTCAATACTGAGGACGAGTCCCACAAGAACAAGCACGGTTCCGTACTGTATCTGCCTCGTTTCTTCTATGTGTGTTCCAGCGGTTGCCAGGACGTACACATGGTACGGAAGCGCCATTACCTCATCGAAGATCGACGTGGGAAGTTTTGCCGTAAAAAACGCGGCGGCCGTAAACATGATAGGCGCTGTTTCACCCGCGGCCCGGCCAATTCCGAGAATCGATCCGGTAAGAATGCCCGGCAGCGCGTTGGGTAATACAACCCGCAAAATAGTGTGCCATTTCGATACGCCGAGCCCGAGAGACGCCTCCCGAAACGTTTGCGGTACCGCCTTTAACGCCTCTTCCGATGCCCCGATAATCGTGGGAAGAATAAGAAAGCCGAGAGTCAGCGCGCCCGAAAGGATACACGATCCGAAATGCAGAAACACCACGAAAAGCCCCAGGCCGAACAGGCCGAATACAATGGAAGGTACTCCTGCCAGGCAGTTGACGCCAATGCGTATTATTCTTATTACCGGTCCCTCTTTCGCATATTCACTCAGGTATATGGCCGACGCGATACCGAGGGGCAACGCCGTGATAAGGGCGCCCGCGGTTAAATAAAAGGTCCCCAGGATCGCCGGCATGATTCCCCCCTTTGTCATTGAATCCCGAGGGGCTTGTGTCAAGAACTCCCAGTTGATCGCGCCAATCCCGTTTACAAATATATAGATCAAAAATCCACCGATTGTTACCGCTATAATCAACGCGCACAATCGTGAAATAAAGAAAAACAGTTGCTGTTTGAAATAACGCCACTTCATAATGTCGCGGAACCAACTTCCTTAAATTTGTGTGATACATAATCGGCAATCAGGTTAAATCCCAGCGTGAGGAAGAAAAGCACTATCCCTGTCGCAAACAGGGCGTGGTAATGGTCGCTTCTGAACGGAGCTTCCCCCATTTCTGCGGCGATACTTGCCGGCATCGGCCTGACGGAATCAAAAATGCTTTCACCATGGTTTCACCGATAGCTCGGGCCATGCCCAGTATGACTGCTGTTGATATGCCTGACAATGCCGCCGGAACTATGACCCTCGTAATTGTTTCGAACCGTGTCGCTCCAAGCGCGTATGATGCTTCCTTAAATTCCTGTGATACCGAGTAGAGCGCGTCTTCCGAGATGCTTGATATTGTCGGAACTGCCATAAGTGCTAGCAAGAGAGAGGCATTTATGATATTTAAACCGGTGGGCAGGTCGAAGGTTTCCTGCATCCATGGAGCCAGTACCGTCATTCCGAAGAATCCCAGCACAACCGACGGTAACCCGGCAAGCAGCTCAATGACCGGTTTAAATATTTCTTTTATCAGGGGAG
>JAFDAR010000076.1 GCA_019313735.1 Deltaproteobacteria bacterium
ATGATTGTTTATAACCTCCCTTCGATTGAGTCGCGGAAAAGCAGGGTGGCAACAGAAAACCTGATCACGGTGTCGGGCAATAAAAATCCTCAACAAATGACTTTAATTTCCGATTCCTTCGGGACTCGAATCCTCACGGAAAAGTCAGAATGTGCGCATGCCCCAAAGGTGAGGATTGAGAGGATTGATAGCACAACGGCAGCCACTCGAAAAGCAGATTTTGAGCCTTCAGGACAGTACCTTACGTCTCTTTTTCTGAGGATTGTTCCGGAATGGACCATGATATTACCTCTTGTTCCTCAGGGTGTATGAAATTTCGTAGACAATACTTAATTACTAACTTTGACAAGTTCGTAAAAAGTCAGTTTTCTTCGCTCAGAATCATTTTGGGGATGCTGCTATTGCCCGGCTAAATAATCGGGGACAGGTTTAAACCTGTCCCCACTGGTTCAAACAGTTAGATTTTTTTACGCCGGTCACTACCAGCATCTTTTTCCCAAAATGCTTGGATTCGCTCCGAAAAGACTTTTTACGAGAGCATCGACTTTAGCTGTTGATTTTTTCTTTTGTGGTCTACCAATCTTATTTACATTGCGGCACGTCTTACCGCGGTCGCTATCTTTTTGTGTACGCCGGGGTTCATAAAGTCGGGTACGATCTCATGTTTGCCTGCCAGAGAGACGAGGGTTTCAGCGGCGCTGAATTTCATGGGATAGGTGATCCTTGGGGCGCCGGCGTCAAGCGTGCCGCGTATAATACCGGGAAAGACCAGACAATTGTTTATCGTTCTGCCATCCAGTGCTATCGCCGCCCCCGCTTCCAATGCGTCTCCAAGGTGTATCTCGGGAAGAGGATTGGCTAACGCGAAGACAATGGGCGCATTATTCATGCTTCGCACCATATCTTTTGAGACCAGATTTGATGATGAGACTCCAATGAAAATATCCTTTCCCCTCATAACCTCTTTTAAGTCACCTTTTTCTCCGGGTTTATTGGTAAGTTCAGCAATTGAATTCTTGTATGCGTTCATGTGCTCCGGTCTGCCCATGTAGAGGGCCCCTTTTCTGTCGCAGATAGTTATATGCCTGAAGCCGTATTCCATGAGCATCTTTCCGGTGGCCACTCCCGCCGCACCCGCGCCGCTTATGACGATTTTCACCTTTTCCTTTAGTTTGTCTACAAGCTGCAACGCCCTCAGCAGTGCGGCCAGGATAACAGTCGCTGCCCCGTGCTGGTCATCATGGAAGACGGGGATGTCTACTCTTTTCTGTAACTTCTCTTCTACCTCGAAACAGAGGGGCGCTTTTATGTCCTCTATCATGATGACGCTGAATGTCTTTGATACTGCTTCAAGTGTGTCAACGATCCTGTCAGCGTTTTCGCTTTCTACAAGGAGAGGTATGCAACTTACGCCCGCCATCTTGTTCAGAATGACCGATTTACCCTCCATAACGGGCATTCCCGCAAGGACGCCGATGTCGCCGAGACCCAGCACGGCGGAACCGTTTGTCGCGATGCATGCGGAATTGCCGATGGATGTATATTCACGTGCCGTTTCAGGGTGTTCAATGATGTAATTGCACGCCTGAGCAACCCCAGGAGTATAAACCATTCTCAGATCACTCAGCGTATCTACCTTTACCGTCGGCGTTATGGCTATCTTGCCGCCGTGGTGTATATGCAGGACTTCGTCTTCGACGGAGATTACTTTATAACCTTTAAGCTGTTCCAGATCGGAAATTGTGTCTGAAAACTGTTTTTCATCGTCAAAAAATATTATTACGTCCCGTGTGATATATTGAGAAGTAAGATGTACTTTTGTAATGTCACCCAGCACGGCGCCATGCTTTCCAAGCTGTGTTGCCATTAGACCAAATGCGCCGGGTACGTCCGGGATACGGACCCGTATTTTCCTTGTGATTTTGTATGAATATTTTTCTATATCTGTCATTAATCGGTACCTTAAATCCCTTGAGTTTTCTCTGAACGCTCCATTGTTTTCCCTGTCCTGTAGGCATCCATTATAGAAAAGAGCCAGCAGCAAACAATAAACAGTAAAATGGGTTTGAAATATATTGATGTAGAATCCACGGAAGAGGCCAGCGCCACATTCGATATCGTAGTCATATCAACCTGATCCATCTGATCTTGTATCCGCTCGAGAACAGAAAGCGCTCTGACAGTGGCCATCCAGGCAATGACACCAATCCCTGAAAAGGCAAGGACCATTATAGTGATGCCCCTCCGAAATCGTTTCAGGTAAATCTGTCCTGTTCCCGGGAATGCAAAGCCTGACAGAAGGGCGGCTTTTGTTGATATCTTCATGGCATTACTTTTTCGGGATAATCGGGATTAAAATTGGCAACGATAATGTTTCTGGTATTGTCCATAAGACCTTCCAGGTCGTCGTGAGTATAGTTTTCCGTGTATGTCTTTCCCTCTGTGTTTGAGGCTCTATGAGGGATTCAGACTGCCACGATAACGATAGTTAGTCAAATGATATTTAAGAGTAAAAGGAGAATATGTCTATTTTTTTCTGAAAACTCGCTTCCTGGTCCTGCAATCTTTACGATCTCCACACTCTTTAATTTTCTCAGCGGATGGAGGGTGTGTCTCGCAGAGACAGGGCAAAGTTGGGACAGCGGCAGGGCTCAGATCCGTGGAGAAAGGATATCAGGACAATATAGCCCGTTTAAAAGCGGGAATGGACTGTTGACCCCTTTGGTCCTAAAACTCGATACCTGCCCGGCCTTTGATACCGGAGGCATAGTGATGTTTTATTTCTTTTACTTCGCTTACCATATCGGCTATCTCGACAATCTCAGGCGGGGCATACCTCCCGGTGAGTATCAGGTTTAGTTCAGAGGGTTTATTCTTAATCAGATTCAATACTTCATCCAGTGATACCAGCTTGAAATCAATGGCCACGTTGATTTCATCGAGTATCACCATGTCGTACGCGTTGGACGCAATGATCTCTGTTGCGCGTTTCAATCCTTTCTGTGCCAGTTCGATGTCAACGGGTGCAGGGTTATCTCTCATTACAAAACTGTCGAGACCGAATTGCTCAACGATCAAACCGGGAAGATGTTTTTCCGCTGCAATCACCTCTCCATATTTCCTCCCCTTCATAAACTGGATCATATAAACCTTTGAGCCATGGCCAATTGCCCGGAGGGCCTGCCCGAGCGCCGATGTGGTTTTCCCCTTTCCATCTCCGGTCAGGACCATCACGAGGCCTCTGTCGTGTTTCTCCGGTTCTTTTTCGATGTAGTCGCTCATCCTGCGACACCTTTCAATGGCCGCTTCCTCAGATATTTTTTCGCTATTTCATCGGCGCAGGTATAAGGATCGGTTTCCTTCTTCAGCAATTTATCCACCAGATTATCGAATTCACCTTCAGAGATAAGTTTTTCCAGTATCGGGGAAAGTATAGAGGACTGAAGCGCCTCGTTCAATTCGGCTGTGGCCTTATGACGAACACGATCACCGAGAAGGTCCTTTTCCACGAGGTTTCTGTAATGAGAATCAATCTTTTGAGACAATTCTTTAATACCTTCTTCAAATATTTCTTTCTCGAAAAGATTCCCGACCATTATTACAGGAGGCCGCCATTCTCCGGGGAATGAATCCACCATATTGAGCATATACATCAGTTCCTGATATAGTTTCCCGGTTCCTTCGCGTTCGGCCTTGTTGATAACGAATATATCTGCCACTTCAAGTATCCCGGCCTTTATCGCCTGGACACTGTCTCCCATGCCCGGGACGAGGACTACGATGACGGTGTGCACATGATTCATGATCTCCACTTCCTGCTGTCCCGTCCCGACAGTTTCAACAAATATTACATCTTTTCCCATCGCGTCCATCACATGAACGGCGTCACCCGCCGCCTTTGCAAGCCCGCCAAGGGCGCCCCTTGTTGCGAGGCTCCTGACAAAGACATCGGGATCTACTGCGTGACGCTGAAGTCGTATCCTGTCTCCGAGTATCGCTCCACCAGTAAAGGGGCTTGTGGGATCTACAAGAAGCGCTCCGACCTTTTTATCTCTATCTCTATAAAGGGCGATCAGAGAGTCGATCAGTGTAGACTTACCTGCGCCGGGAGCCCCGGTCAAACCGATTACGCGCGCGTTTCCAGTAAAGGGAAAGAGATTTTTGATCGTCGATTTCGCTTCAGGAATATTATCCTCGATATTCCGTATCAGACGCGTGGCAGTACGAATATCCCCTTTTCTTATTTTTTCAGCTTTTTCCATAGCGATCCCGGTTTTTATCAAATCAAGTCAGCTTCACATTATTATTTATCCACTCAACGATAGATTCGAGAGACGCCCCCGGCGTAAATATCTCCTTGATTCCCGCGTCGTAAAGCATTTTAAAATCCTGGTCCGGAATGACGCCTCCTCCTATAACCATAATATCATCGGCGCTCTGTTCTTTCAGCAATTCAACTACTCGTGGGAAGAGGTATCGATGGGCGCCTGACAGGCAACTGAGACCGACGACATCCACATCCTCCTGTATGGCCGAAGCCGCAATCTGCTCCGGGGTCTGGTGACAACCGGTATAAATCACCTCAAATCCGGCGTCGCGAAAACACCTGGCAAGCACCCGGGCTCCACGATCATGACCGTCGAGTCCCGGTTTGGCAACCATAATGCGAAGCTTTCTTTTCACCATAATTGATGAATCCTTTCTCTGTCCGGGGACACGATCCCGATCGGGTCATGTCCCCGAGAACTAACATGTGTTCAGCCGAGAATGAAGACTAATACATTGCCGGATCCCGATATTCACCGTATACCTCACGATATACATCACATATTTCCTGAAGACTGGCAAGGTTCTTGACCGCCTCGATGCAACAGGGCATAACATTTTCGCCCTTTTTGCACGCGTTTCTTATATCATCAAGACTCCTCTTGACGGCTTTGCCATCACGTTTTCTCCTGACTGCGTTCAAACGTTTCATCTGTTCTTTCTCGATGCGGTCATCTATATCGAGGACGGGTATTTCATCCGCTTCTCTTGTTGTTCCTCCATTTCATTGGTCAGAGACTCAATGAAATACGAGCCAGCGAGGGGGTCTATCGTGTTCGCAACGCCGGTCTCCTCGGCTATTATCTGCTGCGTTCTCAGGGCGATCTCTACGGCGTGTTCGGTGGGCAGGCACCAGACCTCATCAAGCGAGTTTGTATGCAGCGACTGGGTTCCGCCCAATACTGCGGCAAGGGCCTCAATGGCCGTTCGAACGACATTGTTGTAGGGTTGCTGTGCGGTAAGAGAGCATCCCGCTGTCTGGGTATGGAAACGCATCCACCATGAACGGGGATCTTTTGCCTTAAAACGATCGCGCATTATCTTTGCCACAAATCGATATGGGAGTTGAAGAAAAAGGAGAGTCTCGGCGCGAAAGAGTCTACATCAAGTCCTTTTCGTTTGATCACATCATCCACATATTCGATGCCGTCCCGAAGCGTAAAGGCGAGTTCCTGAACAGCCGTGGAGCCTGCCTCTCTGATATGATACCCGCTGATGCTGATGGTATTCCACCTGGGGACAAATTCTGTGCCGAACTCTACTGTATCGCTTATTATCTTGACTGACGGCTTCGGGGGGCACATGAAGGTCTTCTGGGCGATAAATTCCTTCAGCATGTCGTTCTGAATCGTGCCGCCTATTTTTGTAAGAGGGACTCCCTGAATGTCAGCCGCGGCACAGTACATGGCCCAGAGAACCGAAGCGGGCGGGTTTATGGTCATGGAAGTGGTAATCTTATCCAGTGGAATTCCATCAACAAGCTGTAGAAAATCCTCCAGGGTATCGATTGCAACGCCGCACTTTCCACATTCTCCACGAGCTTTGGGGTCATCCGTATCATACCCCATCAGTGTGGGAAAATCGAAGGCCGTGCTGAGTCCCGTCTGCCCCTGTTTCAAGAGCAGATGCCATCGTTCATTAGTGTCTTTGGCGCTCCCCATGCCTGAAAACATCCTGAAGGTCCAATACCGTCCCCGGTAGCCCGTCACCTGATTGCCCCGAAGATAGGGAAATTGTCCCGGATATCCGATATCTCTTTCGAAATCCATATCTTTAATATCCATAGGGTCATATATTCTTTTGATCTCCAGGTCAGATACCGTGGCCCAGTGTTCTTTCTGATCGGACCGTCTGGCCACGGCTTTTTTGACCTCATCTTCCCATCTCTTCTTCAGTTCAGGGGATTGTACGAGCGCTTTTTTACTGAAATACACGCTTCCCCTCCTTTCTATTGGAATAAGGGCATAATGGATTATATTTAGTGGTGATTCCTGCTCGTTACTTTCAAGAAAAAGAAAATCCGGCATTGTCCCTCATCTGCCAGGTATCACTTCCCTAAGGTCTCTCTGGCAATGACAATCCGTTGAACCTCCGACACCATATAGCCATATCCGCCGTGAATCTGAAGGGCCTTATACGCAGCCCTGTTCGCCAGCTCAGACGCAAAGAGCTTTGCCATGGAGGCCTCTTTTGTGAAGGGAACTCCCATGTCTTTCCGGTTGGCCGCTGACAGGACAAGCCAGTATGCCGCTTCGATCCGAGTGGCCATGTCGGCTATCATCCACTGTATCGCCTGAAAGGAACTGATCGCCCTGCCGAATTGCCTGCGATTTCGAGAATAGTTGACGGCCTCGTCCAGGCATGCGCGCGCGATTGATTCCTAATGATTGTGACGCGATTCCTATCCGACCACTGTCCAGCGCTGTCATGGCGACTTTGAATCCCTGGCCTTTCTTTCCCAGTAAATTTTCCTTTGGAACTCTGCAATCATCAAAGATAAGTTCAACCGTGTCGGATGCGCGAAGACCCATCTTCTCTTCTCTTTTCCCGATGGAAAATCCCGGCATCCCTTTTTCGATGAGAAAGGCCGACAGGCCTCGATTGCCCTTCTGAGGATCGGTACGCGCGATCAGGTTAATAACATCGGCATAACTGCCGTTGGTGATAAAGATTTTTCTCCCGTTGATAAGATAATGGTCATCTTTTTCCTCGGCACGGGTTATCATGCTGCTCGGATCGGAACCGGCATCAGGTTCCGTAACCGCGAAGGCGCCAAGTTTTTCACCGGCGGCAAGAGGTAGCAAGTATTTTTGTTTCTGTTCTTCGCTGCCGAAGCGAAGAAGAGGTTCCGTTGAGAGATTTGCCACGGACATGGTGACTGCCGTGGAAGCGCAGGCATAAGCGATTTCCTGCAGTGCGAGCGAATAACTCACCGTTCCCGCGCCGGAACCTCCATATTCTGGAGGAACCATCATGCCCATAAGGCCGAGTTTGCCCATTTTTCGGATTACTTCCGCCGGGAATATTTCATTCTTATCACGTTCGCAGGCATAGGGTTCGAGCTCCTTTTTCGCAAAGTCTTTTGCCATCAATCTGACCATTTCCTGTTCGCTTGTCAATTGAAACAAGGTGCATTCCTCCTATGGAATATAGACTATGACCAGAAGCTCAGCGGTCTCTTTTGTGGGATTGCTCAATTTATGATGGAGGGCGGAATTGAAATGGATGTACCCGCCCTCTTTCAGTTTTGTCACGTTATCCCCGATTTGGATTGTAATGCCGCCCTTTAAGACATAGACAAACTCTTCACCTTCGTGGTGGTACTCAACACCCTTATGCTGTGTTTCAGGATCAATCGTCACGAGATATGCCCTCAGGTGCTTATCTGAGCCGGGACGGGACAGGGCAGTATACGCATAGGAATCCACCCTCTTCTTGTGACTTTTGACCCGCCGCCGGGAGGCCTTTTTTTCTTCCGCGCTCTCAAGCTGGTCAACATCTATCTTGAAGATATGACTGAGCTGTATTACCAGCGACACGGGGGGGACAGTATTGTCATCCTCTACTCTTTTCAATATATCGGGAGGATAGCCCGTCTCATGCGCCAGTTCTTCCAGGGTTAATTCCTGTTTTTCCCGCAAGGCCCGTACCCTCTGGCCAAAGGACTTCCACTTTTTTTCTTTTTTGGGCATAATATTACTCCATTTGGATAATCATGGTGACTGCCTCACCGCCACCGAGACAGAGTGAAGCCTCCCCCATCTCAAGGTTTTGCCGCCTCATTTCATGGATGAGTGTTGTCAGAACCCGGGCGCCCGACGCGCCAATCGGATGACCAAGTGCAACCGCACCGCCGTTTACGTTTACCTTTTCGTGGTCGATACCGAGGTCTCTCATGATGGCAACCGTTGATCCCGAAAAGGCCTCGTTGATTTCATGCAAATCGATATCGGCCATTTGAAGGCCCGCCTTCTTGAGTGTCTTCGGAATAGAATTGATGGGAGCCATGAGGACATGCTCAAGCTTGATTCCAGCTGCTCCGTATGCATAAATTTTCGCGAGAACAGGAAGACCCCGATCCTGCGCTGTTTTGCGTGATGTGACCACAAGGGCCGATGCCCCGTCACTGATGACAGAAGAATTCCCGGCAGTGGCGTAGCCCTCTTTCTGGAAGGCGGGTTTCATTTTAGAAAGGAGTTCCATGCTGGTAAACCTGGGGCCTTCATCGGTATCGATGACAATGGGTCCCTTTCGTCGATCCTGAGATGCGACAGGCACGATTTCCTCGGCAAACGTTCCCTTTTCGACCGCCTCAGTTGCCCGTCTGTAGGACTCGCAGGCAAACACATCCTGATCCTCTCTGCTGACCTTCCATTCTTCTGAAATAATGTCGTTAGTGACGCCCATGTGAAAATCATTAACGACATCCCAGAGTCCGTCATGCACCATATGGTCAATAAGGCCGCCCGTCCCCATTCGAATCCCGAGACGCGAATTGGGGAGATAATGCGGCGCCGCGCTCATATTTTCCATACCACCGGCTACCACAAGGTCCGCAAAACCTGTCTGGACGTACTGTGCCGCCAGCATCACTGCCATAAGACCGGAACCGCATACCTTGTTGACGGTGATCGCGCACCTCTCGAAGGGAATACCCGCCTTGATGGAGGCCTGTCTCGCCGGGTTTTGCCCATATCCGCAGGGGAGAACCATACCCATAATGACCTCATCAATATTTTCCTGTCTAAGGCCAGCCCTTTTTATCGCTTCTTTAATGACAACGGCGCCGAGCTCTGTAGCCGGAATCTTACCCAGGCCGCCCTGAAATGTTCCGAGTGGTGTTCTGCATGCGCTTACAAGCACCACGTCACTATCGTGTCGCATATAAATTCCCTCCTCACATGTTTTAGCTTGAGACCTCTGCATAATGTCCCCTTTTGCCCAATTTCTGCGTCAGTCTCAAATTTTAATCCTCGAAATATCCAATATATTCCTGTGGTTAAAATTCTCGCCTTCCTTGAACTTGAAC
>JAFDAR010000077.1 GCA_019313735.1 Deltaproteobacteria bacterium
TGGAAGAATCCCAGAAAGACCTGATTCACAGGGTATTTGAACTTGCCGACACGAAGGTATCGGACATGATGATACCGAGGGTTGACATGGTCTGCCTCCCGATCTCCATGAATATACAGGAGGTAGAGATGGAGGTCATAAAGACACGCGTATCAAGGATACCCGTCTATGGAACAGACAGGGATGATATCTTTGGCATTCTGCAGGCAAAACACCTGCTGGCCGAAACAGGGGAGAGACACGCGGGTGTCAACTGGCAACGCCTTCTAAAAAAGCCCTACTTTGTCCCTATGGAAAAGAGGGTGGACGAGATGCTCAGAGACTTCCAGATAAGAAGGCTCAAGATGGCCATGGTGGTTGACGAGTATGGGGGCGTGGCCGGGCTTGTAACCCTGAACGATATTCTCAGAAACCTTTTCGTGGATATCTATGAGGAGAATGGTGATTCCCGAAAAATGTTCCGCAGGATCGATGAAGATACATTTATGGTCTCCGGCATGATGGATATTGAAGACTTCAGCGAACTTGTGGAGATTCCCGGCTCGACGGAAGATTTTGACACAGTGGGAGGCCTCGTGTTCCACCTGTTCGGAAAACTGCCGGCAGAGGGCGAAGAGGTGTCCGTGGAAAAATACACCTTCAGGGTGGAAAAGATAGACAAGGCGAGGATACTGACCATAAAGGTCACGAAGAGGGAGGACCCGAGCGATGACTGATCTCCTGTTTCTCTTACCCATCCTCATATTCCTGTGCCTGGAAGGGCTGTTCTCCGGGGGAGAAATCGCCCTGGTCGCCTGCGATATCAACATCGTGAGACAGAAGGCAAAGGCCGGTTCCCGTTCAGCGTCTGTCGCGTTGAGGTTGATGGAAAGGCCGGAGTGGTTTCTGGCCACGACACTGACCGGCACGAACCTCTGCGCCGTCAGCAACACCGCCATCACCACCGCGATGTTCATATCCATGTTCGGGCCCGAACGGGGCGCGCTGCTCTCCATAGTGGTCATGGTACCCCTCATCCTGATCGTGGGCGAGGTCATCCCCAAAAGCATCTTTCAGCAGCACGCGGATCTTATGGCCCCCAGGATTTCCTGGTTTATATGGATCGCCTCATGGATTTTTTATCCGGTTGTCTTTGTCCTGTCCAAACTCTCACGAAGGGTGGCCTACGCCTTCTCAAGGAAAAAAGACCTCGCGTATTCTTCATATATAACAAAAAACGGGCTGGAATCGCTCCTGCGGGAGAAGAAAAGCGGCGGCGATATTATGAAGTCGGAAAAAGAGATGATACAGAAGATTTTTAACTTTTCCGACTCCACGGCGGAACAGATTATGGTGCCGCTATCCAATGTGATTTCCCTTCCGGCAAAAACCACACTGAGAGAGGCCGCCCGGATCATTGCCGAAAGAGGCTATTCTCATATACCCGTCTACAGCGAGAAGGTATTCGATATTATCGGCATACTGCATTCTTTTGACGTCCTGGAGGCTATCTGCGGGAAAGGTCAAAACCTTCCCTCGCCGGGTGAATCTTTCATCGAAACCTGCGCGAAAAAAAACGTCCTCTATGTTCCTGAGACAAAACCGGCGAAGGAGCTCTTCTTTGAGTTGCAGAAAAGGGGCGAGCATATGGCCGTTATCGTTGATGAATATGGAGGGGCCACAGGCATTGTAACCATCGAGGATATACTGGAAGAGATTGTAGGCGAGATTGAAGACGAATGCCACAGTGACGGCGCTGCACTGTACAGAAAGGTCGGACCGGGTAAATATCTTTTTGACGCGCAGGTAAAGATAGACACCGTGCGAAATCTGATACCGGTTGATATTCCCGATGGAGACTATGAAACTCTCGGCGGTTTTATATTGTATAAGATGGGGAGAATCCCCGGGAGAAGTGATACCCTCAAATATGGACCCCTCCTCTTTGTCATAGAGGACGCTGACATGAAATTGATCCGGGAAGTGCTGGTAGTGTTACCTCCCGGTATGGATCTGCTTTAGTAGAAAGGTATGATCAATGACAAACAGGAAAAGAGAAGGTCTGGCTACTGTTATCCTGGCGGCCGGTAAAGGCACAAGGATGAAATCCGATCTGGCAAAGGTGCTTCACCCGGTCTGCGGGAAACCCATGCTATGGTATGTGGTCGCGCTCGCGCGAACCCTCGGCTCAGAAAAAACAGTCGTTGTAACAGGACATCAGGCGGACCTGATCAAAGAGGCCATGAAGGACTGGAATCTGATCTATGCCCACCAGGAAAAACAGCTTGGTACCGCCCATGCCGTGCTCCAGGCCAACGGCGCCCTGCGTGGCTTCGATGGAGATGTGCTTATACTGTGCGGGGACGTGCCCCTTCTTCTTCCCTCCACTATAGAAGGCCTGCTGGAAAACCACCGGTCAGGCGGCGCCTCCATAACCGTTATGACCGCCATTCTCGATGATCCCGGCAGCTATGGAAGGGTCGTAAAGAACAGAGAGGGGGATGTCCTGAAGATCGTCGAGGCACGCGACGCCGACACGGAGGAAAGGGCAATAAAGGAAATAAACACGGGCATATACTGCGCTGAAAATGCCTTCCTTTTTGAGGCCGTAAAAAAGATAGACAACAAAAACGCCCAGGGCGAGTATTACCTTACCGACATCCTCGATGTCGCCCGCAGGGAGAACCGCAGGACCGGATCATTTATAATAGGTGACCCCTCCGAAGCCATGGGAATCAACACCCCCGATGACCTGAAAACCGCGGAGGGCATTATGAAAAGCAGGGCTTAATCTGGAAGAGCGGATTCCGGCATTTTAAATCTATTTTAAATCCAAACTTTGAGATTGACTTCAAAAGGCAGATTTGTTAGGAGAATTCGTTCTCAAAAATCCAATATCCCTTAGAGGAGGAACCCCATGAAAGCTGATAAACTTGTGCTGTGGTTTAATGAGATAGAACTGGATGACATACCCCAGGTTGGCGGCAAGAACGCGTCTCTGGGTGAAATGATAAGGGAGCTTACCGCAAAGGGGGTCAACATCCCGGATGGCTTCGCTGTTACCGCCCACGCATACAGATACCTGCTGGAATCCGCAGGGATAAAAGACGAGATGGAGACCATTCTTTCCGATCTGGATACGCACGATATGCACAATCTCAGCGAGAAAGGGGAGAAGATCCGGTCCCTTATCTATAATGCCGAGATTCCCGATGACCTCAACCGGGCAATCATTGACGCCTACCGGAAACTCTGCGAGGAGTATGAGGAGAATACCGATGTAGCCGTGCGAAGTTCCGCGACAGCCGAAGATCTGCCTGACGCGAGTTTTGCCGGACAGCAGGAGACATACCTGAACATCAGGGGTGAAGAGGCCTTGATCGACGCGTGCAAGAGATGCTTCGCGTCTCTCTTTACCAACAGGGCAATCTCATACAGGGAAGACAAGGATTTCGACCATATGTCGGTCGCTCTCTCCATAGGGGTCCAGAAAATGGTGCGCTCCGATCTCGCAGCCTCCGGCGTCATATTTTCCATCGACACGGAATCGGGATTCAAAGATGCCGTCCTCCTTACCGGTTCTTACGGCCTTGGCGAAATGGTTGTCCAGGGCACGGTCAACCCCGATGAATTTTATGTGTTCAAACCCACGCTTAAGACAGGATACAAGCCTATTCTCCAGAAAAAGCTCGGGACAAAAGAAGTAAAGATGATTTATTCCTCCAATAAAGAAGACCCTGTAGAGATCGTCCCGGTCGCGGAGGATGAGAGGAAACAATTCTGTATCACAGAGGACGAGATCCTGACTCTCGCTCGGTGGACCGCCATAATAGAAGATCACTACTCGGAAAAGGCCGGATTTTTCAAGCCCATGGATATTGAATGGGGCAAGGACGGAAATACCGGCGAGCTATTTATCCTGCAGGCCCGACCCGAAACCGTCCAGTCCCAGAGGGATGTAAATGTCCTTGAAAGTTACAGGCTTTCTGAGACAGGAAATCTCCTCGTTACAGGAACGGCGGTAGGATCGAAGATCGGCGCGGGAACGGCGCATATCATAGAGGACGCCAGTGACATCAAAGATTTCAAGAAGGGGGAAATCCTCATCACAGACATGACAGATCCCGACTGGGAACCAATCATGAAGATCGCCACCGCCATCATAACAAACAAGGGCGGGAGGACGTGCCATGCCGCCATTATCAGCAGAGAGCTGGGAGTTCCCTGCATAGTGGGCACGGGAGACGGAACGGAGAAGCTGAAGGGCTTTGAAGAGGTAACGGCGTCGTGCGCCGAAGGGGAAGTGGGAAATGTCTATGAAGGCACACTGAAGTTTGATATCAAAAAAATTAATCTGGAAAACATAGAACGTCCCAAAACCAATATCATGATGAATGTCGGCAATCCGGATATCGCCTTTGACGTGGCATCCATTCCCAACGACGGCGTAGGCCTGGCACGGCTGGAATTTATCATAAGCAATTTTATCCAGATACACCCTATGGCCCTGATACAGTTCGACAGGGTGAAGGACGCGAAGGCCAGGAAAGCAATTGAAGCACTCACGTCGGGATACGAAAACAAGACCGATTTCTTCGTGGATAAGCTGGCCCAGGGCGTGGCAAAGATAGGTGCCGCCTTTTATCCCAATGACGTAATCGTCAGGATGAGTGATTTTAAGAGTAATGAATACGCGAATCTGATCGGCGGGCCATTCTTTGAAGTCGATGAGGAAAATCCCATGATAGGGTTCAGGGGCGCGTCTCGTTACTACGATGATCGTTACAGGGATGGTTTCGCCCTCGAATGCAGGGCGATGAAAAAGGTGCGGAATGAGATGGGTCTTTCCAACGTGAAACTTATGGTTCCCTTCTGCAGGACCGTGGGCGAGGCCAAAAAAGTTGTCGATGTCATGGCACAGAATGGCATTGTCCAGGGAGAAAACGGACTTGAGCTCTATATGATGGTTGAAATCCCCAGCAATGTCATCCTTAT
>JAFDAR010000078.1 GCA_019313735.1 Deltaproteobacteria bacterium
AGGTATGGCTCTACGCCTATGATTCTGATATCTTTATTGTATTCTTTGAGTTTTCTGGAGATGCCCATGGCGGTGCCGGATGTGCCCAGGGTAGTTACCACCATTGTCACTTTCTTGTCTGTCTGGCGCCAGATTTCCTCCGCCGTTCCATAATAATGGGCCATTAAGTTGTCTTCGCTGTTAAACTGATCGGTGGCGAAGTACTTTTCCGGATTTTCGCGCAGCATATCGTATGCCACTTCTATCGCACCGTCGGTTCCGAGATTTGCCGGCGTTAATAGTAATTGTGCCCCCATGGCCTTAAGTATCTTTTTTCTCTCCTCACTGGCCGATTCGGGCATGGTCAGGGTAAGATTGTATCCCCTTACAGCTGCCACCAGGGCGAGGCCTATCCCGGTGTTTCCGCTTGTGGCTTCCAGAATGGTCTTTTCGGCGGTAAGCGAGCCCCTTTCCTCGGCCCTCTCTATCATATAGAGAGCGGCCCTGTCCTTTATCGAACCACCGGGGTTAGTCCCCTCCAGCTTTGCATAGATCTTAACTTTTTTATTGGGATTAAGGTTGCGGATCTCCACGATGGGAGTATTGCCGATCAGATCCAGGATATTATTATAGTTATTTTTCATTGATTGAGGAATGGGTTTTAATCTTGTTTAACTATCAAATTTCGGTATGGGGATCTTTACGAATGGGATGCCTTCTTCTCTGAGGGTGTCCTCTTCGGTTTTCGTTGTGGTTCCCTTTATGTTTCTACTGTCTTCCTCTCCGAGATGTATCTTGAGCGCGACCTCGGCAAATTTGCTGCCCACGTCTTCAAATGTCTTGTCTATGTATTCATTAAATATCCGGAGCGCTTTTACAGGAGACAGATCTTTGTCATTCTTGTTCAACCCCCTGGTTCCTTTTCCCATAACCGTAATGGAGGAAGGAACTATATCTATGCTCAGGCTTCCACACAACGGACATGTAACAAGTCCTTTCTTTTTCTGCTCCTCAAATGCTGCTTTGCCGTTGAACCATCCTTCAAATATGTGATTATTTTCACACTTAAGATCGTAGATTATCACCCTGCCCACTCCTTTTGTGTAACTATACCTCTTTCTTTGATATCATGAACTTTGGCCCGAAACAAGTTGCGATGCTATTTTAGCGAATATTACGGTACTTTTCATTTTTTTTATGGACATTTGGGGGTAAATTATATAGTCAAGGGTTTCGTCGGGATGTGGCCCAGTCTGGTAGGGCACTGCGTTCGGGACGCAGGGGTCGCGCGTTCAAATCGCGCCATCCCGACCATTTTAGGACTTTCTATCCGATGGCACCCGCCATGGAGAAAATTGGGAGATAAAGGGCTATTACCATTCCTCCTATTACCCCGCCCAAAAACACCATCATGATGGGTTCGAGGAGTGCTGTCAGGGCACCCACCGCAACATCTACTTCGGAGTCGTAAAAGTCGGCGATCTTTTCCAGCATGGCATCAAGGGCGCTGGTGTTTTCACCTACCGCTATCATGGAGACAACCATAGAGGGGAATATCCCTGCTTCCGACAGGGGTTCCGCTATGGTCTTGCCCTCACTTATGCTTTTTCTGGTCTCCATCAGGACATTCTCGATAACCTTGTTTCCCGCTGTCTTGCTTACGATCTCAAGCCCGTCGAGGATCGGGACACCGCTGCTCATCATGGTGGAAAGGGTTCTTGAAAATTTTGCCACGGCAACCTTTTTGAGCAGGATGCCGAAGACGGGCAGCTTGAGCACTATGCGATCTATCTGAAGTCTTCCACGCTCGGTTTTATAATATCTTTTGAAGACGAAAACCAGGAGGACGATTGTGCCAAGTATGTATAATATGTTGTTCTGTACAAAAGCGCTCGCGTCAACAAGGAATTGAGTGGGGCCCGGCAACGCCGATCCCATGCTTGAAAACATCTCCTCAAAAACGGGGACAACCTTGTACAGGAGCAGAGTAACAACCGCGAAAGCAACCCCGAGAACAGTCATCGGATATGTCATGGCCCCCTTTACCTTCCGCTTCAACTCCAGCGCCTTTTCCATGTATGTGGAAAGACGATTGAGGATTACGTCCAGGATGCCGCCTGCCTCACCGGCAGCGACCAGGTTTACGAAGAGGTTATCAAATACATCCGGGTATTTTTTCAGGGTGTCCGAGAGAGAGCTTCCTCCCTCAATGTCTTCTTTTATAGTCTTAATAATCTTTGCAAAAGTCGGATTCGGTTCCTCTTCACCCAGCAAATCCAGGCACTGGATGATGGGGAGCCCGGCATTGATCATTGTGGCGAACAGGCGCGCGAATACCACCACATCCTTTTCCTTGACCTTTTGTTGTAGAAAGGGAATGTTTTCGAAAAGGTCTTTGGGCTTTTTCTTTATGCTCCCGGGCTTGATATGCTGGCGACGCAACTGTGTTCTCACGGCGCTTTCATCGGGGGCATCCATTTCGCCCTTTCTGGCTGCCCCCTTTTTTGTCGTACCCTCCCACAGGTATACAGGCATATTTACCTCCCTTTCTTCTGAACTTTCAGAAAATTCCAATTACGAGTCATCTCATATAAAATAATGCCTCCGGATACGGATACGTTCAGGGAATCGATGGCAGCTGTCGTAGGTATGGAGACCAGAAAATCACATTTTTTCCTGACCAGTGGTCTTATCCCCTTTCCCTCACTCCCCATTACGAGACCTGCGTGACTGCTGTAATCGAACTGGTGCAGGTCTTCCCCGCAGCCGGCATCGGTGCCATATACCCAGAAGCCCTCTTTTTTCAGGTTGTCGATTATCCTCGATATGTTTACGACCCTGGCAATTGGGAGGTGCAGGGCCGCTCCCGCCGAAGCCTTGATTACAGCCGGTGTGACCGATGCAGCGCGATTTTCCGGGATAACAAGACCGTCTACGCCAAAGCAGAGGGCCGTTCTTATGAGTGAACCGAGGTTCTGGGGATCTGTAATGCTGTCAAGTATGAGGATTAAAGCACTTTCCCTGGATTTACAATTGGACAGAATATTATCTATACTGGCATAGCGGTATTTCTCATATATGCAGATAACACCCTGATGATGGCTGGTGCCGGCGGTGACATTCAGGTATTCCCTGTCTCTGTAGTCTACCGGTATCTCCCTCCGGGTCGCGATTTCCAGAATTTCCCGGCTGTCGTCCTGTTTCCCCCCTTTGAGCAGGATAATCTTTTCTATTTTTCCACCGTTTCTCAGGGCCTCTGCAACCGGATGAACTCCATAAATTGCCTGCATTGTTTTTCCTCCGGGTAGGATCTGAAATCTTAACGGAGCCCCTTGGATATATCCTTGGCGATCCTGTCCGCGGCAGCCACGGGATCGTCGGCCAGTCTTATTGGCCTGCCCACCACGATGTAATCCGCTCCCATTGTAATGGTGTCCCTCGGAGTCAACACCCTTTTCTGGTCGTCGCCTGCCACTTTGCTATCCAGTCTTATACCCGGGGTTACAATGACAAAGTCTTCTCCGCATGCCTCTCGTATCGGGATTACATCCTGGGCGGATGCCACAACTCCGGAGACGCCTGCGTTTTTGGCTGACACCGCGAGCCTCAGGGCGAGTTCTCTGGTGGAGCATTTGAACCCCATCTCTTCAAGATTCGAATCATCCAGACTTGTAAGGACAGTTACCGCGAGTAACACAGGAGGGGCAACACCCATGACTCTCGCCGTGTTCTTGACGGAATCTACCGCCCGCTCCATCATCTCTTTCCCTCCGAGCGCGTGTATGTTGAACATGGAAATGCCCAGTTTTACCGCGGCCTCGGAAGCCATTGCGACGGTGTTCGGTATGTCATGAAACTTCAGATCGAGGAAGACACTTCCACCCTTTTTTATTATTTTTGAGACAACAGAGGGACCGAAACTGGTGAATGCTTCCTTTCCTACCTTGAACATCCCCACATGATCCTTTAAGAGATCAACCCACGCTATGGCCTCGTCTATATCTTCTCCCAGATCAAGGGCGAATATCAGTTTGTCGCGGCTGTTTCTATTCGGTACTTGCATCTTCGGTCACATCTGTACTGCTCTCTATAGACTCAATCATTGTAACATCTGCTGACCGGGCATTGAGAATCTCAGGGTGGGAGTATCGCACCTCTCCTTCCGCTATTTCCCTCAAAGCGGTAACGACTTCCCGATTGTTTTTCTTCTTGCTGAGGGGTTTCGATCCTCTGAGTAGCTGTTTTGTCCTTTGAGTGGTAAGGTGTGTCAGGGCAAACCTGTTTTTTGCTTTTTCCAGGGAATCCTCTACGGTAACTCTTGCCATGTGTTATATACCTCCGGTTTTTCGATAAAAGTTGTTTATCCTGGCCTGCAGCCGGGACCTCCTGTTCTTCTCCGCTATATATACAGATCTCATTATATTGACAGAACCCCTTATTATATCATTAAATATCACATAATCATACCATTTATTTTCCCGGATCTCTTCCATGGCCCTGTCAAAACGCATTTTTATAATATCATCGGTCTCCGAGCCGCGTTTTTTCAGTCTCTCCCTCAAAACTTCTACGGATGGGGGCATGATGAAGACAAACACGCCATCGGGATATTTTGCCTTTACATTCCCGGCCCCCTTGGTGTCTATATCCAATATGACGTCATGGCCTCTTTGAATCAGGCCTTCTATATCCTTTTTCGATGTGCCGTAAAAATGGCCGTAGATCTCTTCCCACTCTACAAATTCGTTTTTCTCTATACTGTTTTTGAAATCTTTTACGGATATAAAGTGGTAATCTTCCCCGTCTTTCTCACCTTTTCGTGGAGGACGTGTGGTGCAGGATACGGAAAAACGCAGATCGGGAAATTCATTCAGGAGCCCCTTGCATATAGTGGTTTTACCAGCACCTGAAGGAGCGGAAATGACAATAAGGAGTCCCTGTGTGTTCGTATGTTTCATGATGT
>JAFDAR010000079.1 GCA_019313735.1 Deltaproteobacteria bacterium
TCGTGCAGATGCGGCAAGGGAGGACGGAAAGAAAGTGGCTGAGCAGCAGCCCGAAACTGTGGATGAAAATGTCAAGGAGAAGGAAAGAGCAGCGGAAGGGAAAGAGAAAAACTACCAGTTGCCCGAAATGAATTTTCATAACTTCATGCTCTCCCTTTATACTTCTGTAATTTTCAATCTTGGAGAACTGCCCGATCCTGTGTCGAATAAGAAGGAGAAAGACCTTAAAGCGGCGAAGCAGACAATAGATATTCTGGGCATGTTGAAGGAGAAGACAAAGGGAAATCTTGATAGCAGCGAGAAAGAATTGTTAGATGGCATACTATCTGAGTCAAGAATGAGATATGTGAAAGAATCGGAGAAGTTGTGATTGTCAGGCAGTCTCTGGCAAAGGTGAATCTCTTTCTCAGGGTTTTAAGAAAAAGAGATGATGGTTACCACGATATCCTCAGCCTTATGCAGAGAATAAGTCTTTGCGATGAGATGAGTTTTGATCTCAAAGGTAGTGGGATAGTGGTGAAGTGTCCGGGAAGCTCACTTCCGGAGAATAAAGACAATATAACCTACAGGGCGGCTGAAGCCGTTCTTTCTGATGTTTCCCCTAATTCGGGCGTGGAAATCACGATATACAAGAGAATTCCCATAGCGGCGGGATTGGGGGGTGGAAGTTCGAATGCTGCGACTACTCTTGTTACTCTTAACGAGATGACGGGAACAAAGTACAGCACAGAAGAACTTATGCGAATGGGGGCTGAACTTGGAGCGGATGTCCCCTTTTTTATTTTTGGAAAAACCGCCCTGGCTTCCGGCATAGGCGATTGTCTCAAACCAGTAGAAGGTATTCCCAAATTATGGTTTATATTAGTCAATCCCGGCTTTGAAATTTCCACCAGGGATATTTATGGAAATTTAAAATTGGGATTGACAAAAGAACCAATAAAATATAGGATGCCCCGATTTATGACGTTGTCCCATATTGCAAAAGGGCTTTACAACGATTTGGAGAAAGTATCCCTGCGGTCTTACCCTGTATTGTCAGATATCAAGAAACTCTTGGTGGCAAACGGGGCTTTGGGTTCTTTGATGTCGGGAAGTGGCCCCACAATCTTCGGTATTTTCAGGAGCGAGGCGGATGCGAAGAGGGCCGAGTGTAACTTAAAGAAAGCTCGAATCGGATCGGTATTCAGGGCGTACTCAATATAATGGGGCGTCGTCAAGCGGTAAGACACAGGACTTTGATTCCTGCATCCGGAGGTTCGAATCCTCCCGCCCCAACCAGCTTACAAGAAAGAAGGGCATAGATGTTAGAGAGGATGAGAATATTTTCGGGGAATTCCAACCGGGTTCTCGCGGAGGATATCTGCAGAAAACTGGGAATATCTCCGGGTAAGGCCAATGTTTCCACATTCAGTGACGGTGAAACAAGGGTTGAGATCGATGAAAATGTTAGAGGAATGGATGTATTTGTTGTGCAGTCCACTTCCACACCGGTAAATAACAACCTGGTGGAACTCCTCGTAATGATAGATGCCTTGAAGAGGGCGTCTGCCGACAGGATAACCGCTGTTATGCCCTATTATGGTTATGCCAGGCAGGACAGGAAGGCTTCGCCGAGGGCACCCATCACGGCGAAACTGGTGGCGGATCTGCTTACCGCGGCCGGTGCAAACCGCGTCATGTCGGTGGATCTTCATGCCGGTCAGATACAGGGGTTCTTCAATATACCCGTCGACAATCTCTACGCAACCCCTATCCTCCTTGAATATGTAAAACGCAATTATGCTACTAATCTTATTATAGTTTCCCCGGATACAGGGGGTGTTGTGAGGGCAAGGGCCTTTGCGAAGAGGCTGGGCGCCACACTGGCGATTGTCGACAAGCGAAGAGATACCCCCAATGAATCACAGGTGATGAATGTTATCGGTGATGTAAAAGATAAGAGGGCGATCATTCTTGATGATATGATTGATACGGCAGGTACAGTGACTCAGGCTGCCGATGCCATAAAAAATGAAGGAGCAATAGAAGTTTCTATCTGCTGCACTCACCCCGTGCTGTCCGGGCCGGCAATAGACAGACTGGAATCTTCAATCATAAAAGAGGTTATTGTGACGGACACAATCTCCCTGCATGAAAAAGCGAAGTCTTGCGAAAAGATAAAGATCCTTTCGGTAGCGGGTGTGTTAAGCGAAGCGATAAAAAGAATATATTATAATGAATCTATAAGCTCACTTTTTGTTTAGGAGTTGCGAATGAAGACAATTGCATTGAGTACTCAGGTGCGTGAAGGACTCGGAAAAGGTAATTCAAAAAGGTTGCGGTCGGAAGGTTTCGTGCCTGCAATATTTTATGGTTATAAGACTGAGCCGGTGGCAGTTAAAGTAAATACTTCCGAGTTGATCAAAGTCCTGGTCGAGGAAAAGGGAGAGACAGCCTTTGTGAAGCTCGGGATAGAGTCCGGTAAGGGCGGTAAGGTTGAAAAACTGTCGATTATCAAGGATCTGCAGATCGACACGATAAACAGAAAACCGGTACATGTAGATTTTTATGAAATCGGGATGGACAGGACCCTTGTTGTAAACGTCCCCATCATCTTTTCGGGCAATCCGGTTGGTGTAGAGGATGGTGGCGAGCTGCAACAGCTAAAGAGGGCCTTGAAGGTGTCGGGGCTTCCCTCTGACCTTCCCGAATCTGTGGAGATAGATGTCAGTGGTCTTAATATAGGTGATTCCATCGAGGTTAAAGATATTGCCATTAAAGATGGGATCCAGATTCTTGACCCCGATGACGTGGCTGTTGCGTCTGTGGTGCCTACGAGAGTGAGCCAGGTGACGGAGGAGGCCGGCGAAGAGGAAGAAGCAGTTACAGAAGAGGCGGCTTCCGCATCGGAAGGTGAAGAGGGACAGGGCGAACAATAGTGGTTCTCCAACAGGGGGACATGTGAAACTTATAGCTGGACTGGGGAATCCCGGTGTCAGGTACTCTTACAGCAGGCATAATATAGGGTTTCTGGTCCTGGATGCCTTGGCGCGGTTGGAAGGTATAGAGATCAACCGTGAGAAATTTGGCTCCTGTATTGGCAGGGGGATGGTTTCCGGGGTTCCGGTTATTTTGACGAAGCCTCAAACCTTTATGAACCTCAGCGGGGTTGCGGTAGGTAAACTGTCCGGTTATTTTGGGATAAACGCCGAAGATATAATAATTGTTCATGATGATATGGATTTTCCGATCGGCGATGTCCGTGTAAAGATTGGCGGCGGTGCCGGAGGGCACAAGGGTTTAATATCTGTTATTGATCACCTTGGCGGGCTTGAGTTTGTCAGGATCCGGATGGGTATAGGCAGGCCGGATGCAGGTGAGATGGCAGAGGGTTATGTGCTTGAACGGTTTTCCGAAAATGAAATGCAGATGTTGCCTCGTACTGTTGAAAGGGCATGCGACGCGGTGATTGAGGTTATTTCATCCGGTGTTCAGGCGACGATGAACAAATTTAATGTGAGAGTTACAAAAAACTTAAACGAGGAGGTATAGGCTGGGCTATGGAATTTTTAGTGAATTACGCGTGGTTGTGGAGCGTCATAGGGTTGGTGCTGGCGTTCATAATTTATAAATATGTGATGACCTTTTCTCCGGGTGACGACGTAATGGTCGGGATCATGGAAAAGATACATGCCGGAGCAATGGTTTTTTTGAAGAGGGAATACAAGATTATAGCGATTTTTGTAGTTATAGTTTTTTTAATTCTTTTCTTCGCTCTGGAAAACAGGATGTCCTCCGTGGCATTTCTGGCAGGCGCTATCGGTTCCCTGCTGGCTGGTCTCTTCGGGATGCAGGCGGCAACCCTTTCCAATGCCAGAACCGCTGAGGCTGCCAAGGCGTATGGTCAGGGGAGGGCTTTAACAGTAGCCTTCTTCGGCGGATCCGTTATGGGTCTTTCCGTGGCTTCCCTCGGCTTGCTGGGGCTCGGCATATTCTTCTACTTCTTCGCCGGGACAGATCCCGTCGTCATCAACGGTTTCGCCATGGGCGCCTCTTCGATCGCCCTTTTTGCCCGTGTCGGAGGTGGTATTTTTACCAAAACGGCTGACGTAGGATCCGACCTGGTCGGGAAGCTCGAGGCCGGAATTCCGGAAGATGATCCGAGAAACCCGGGTGTTATCGCGGATAACGTTGGAGACAACGTTGGCGATATTGCCGGCATGGGTGCGGACCTTTATGAGTCTTACTGCGGTTCCGTAATCGCTGCAATTGCAATCGGTTCTACAATGGGTCTTGGTGTCGAGGGAATGGCAATGAAGTGGATGATGCTTCCCATGTTGTTCATCATTGTCGGACTCTTTGCGTCGGTTATCGGAATCGGCCTGTTTAATTTCCTCAAGAACATGAAACCTCAGTCAGCGCTGAGCAATTCCCTTTATATTGCGGGAGTTCTCTTTATTATCGCCTCATACTTCGTGGTTAAATATACAACTGCAGGGATGTCGGCCGAGTATCTGGAGAGCCTTGGTATGATCAGTGCTCTCGGACCCTTCTGGGCCGTCCTGCTCGGTATTGTTTGTGGTATGCTGATTGGCGCCATTACAGAATATTACACTGCACGTAAGCCTATCAGGAGAATAGCCGAGTCCGCGCAGACAGGTGCAGCAACAACCATTATAAGTGGTTTTGCCATTGGTCTTAAAAGTGTGGTCCTTCCGGTTTTCTTTATTGCTATGGCAATCTTGTTGGCCTATCTTACTTGTGGTCTCTACGGTATTGCCATTGCTGGTGTCGGGATGCTGGGTACGGTAGGCATGACCATGTCGGTGGACAGCTACGG
>JAFDAR010000080.1 GCA_019313735.1 Deltaproteobacteria bacterium
TATCGGTGGGGCACAGAGACCCCGCGCTACTTCGGGGACATGACCCGATTTAGTTTTATCAAATCGGGATCGTGTCCCAAGAGGAAAAGTAGCCTGTCCCCTTATTTCACCATCCTGAATCTCAGGACAAAGACGGCTCCCTTCGGCGCGTTGTCCTCAACATATGCATATCCGCCATAACTCTCCATGGCCTTTTTTACGATGTGCAGACCTATGCCGGTGTGTCCGGTATCCCCGTGCATGAATCCCTCTTCAAAGATCCTTGCCTTTATCTCATCGGGGATGCCTGTCCCATTGTCGGCGATTCGCACCTCGCATATATCCCCTTCTCTCCCCGTGGTTATTGTGATCCTGTCGGCCTTCCCGTGGGTGACGGCATTTCTTACGATGTTGTCTATGACAGAAGAAAGAGAGTCGTCGGCCATGACCAGACCCCTGCTTTTGATTTTAAAATCTATAAATGGGTAGTTCTTGACGACTTCATCGATGATATCTTTTATCTTGTATGGTTTCAGCTTACTGTGAGAAGATATGAAGAGCTCAAGTTCCCTCATCCTGTTGATAAGGCCCAGGCTCTTTGTCGCATGTGAAGATATCTCTTTCAGAAATTCCTCTTCGGGGGATTTGTTGTAGAGATTGAGCGCGCTCTGTATGACCACGAGGTCATTCGTCAGGTCATGGCGGAGTATCTGGCTGATGAGGGCAAGGTGTTTCTGGTGGGCCTTTATCTCCGCCTCGGCCTGCCTGCGGTCGGTGATGTCATTATACATGGCGACCACCCCGATCAACTTACCATCAACCATAATCGGAGATCCAGCTGTTATAACATCTACAGGTGAGCCATCTTTCCGAAAGCGTACAGCCTCCCAGGGAGATAAAGTCTTCCCGCTCATTACCGCCTTTGTGGATATCTTCGCTTCCTCCATGGCATCGGTGCCGGCAACCAGACCGTCAAGCTCTTTACCGATTACCTCTTCCTGCGAATATCCGAACAGTTTCTCTGCTCCTGGATTCCATCTTACGACCTGGTGGTGATGATCCAAAGTGATGATGGCATAAGGGGCTGCTCCCAGCACTCCTTCAAGATACTGGAAACGCCTTTCGAGTTCGATCTCCGCTTGCTTCCGCTCGGTGATGTCCCTGGCAACTCCGATTCTGCCTGTTGTCTTTCCTGTGGCATCCGGAAGCGATGTTACATTTAGTTCTACCGGCACAGTTCCTCCATTTTTGTGTATCAGATCAATTTCAACAAGACGGTATTCTTTTCCGGCAAGACCTTTTTTAAAACGTTCAACCATTGATTCCAGGTATTCAGGAGCAATAACTTCCGTGAAATGGCGTCCGAGGAGGTCCTGCCAGGAATAACCTGTAAGTCTTTCTACGATAGGACTAATGTAGGTAAAATTCCCGTTTAAGTCTAAAGTATAAGTTACATCGTTTGTTGTCTCGGCAAGCGTACGGTATTTCTTCTCGGAATCGCGCAGCGCCTTCTCCGCCTCTTTGCGGGCGGTGATGTCTTTATGGAAGCACAGGATGGCAGGTCTGTTCTCCCAGGAAAACTCTACCGCGCTCAGCTCCACCCACCTGATATCTCCGGATTTATCGACAATCCTGAAAGAAGCACCGGGTGGCTCTTCGCCTTTAAGCCGCTGCATATGGCGCTCCAATAACATATCGCGGTCTTCCTCATGGACGAAATCCATAAAGGATCGAGAGGTGATTTCTTCCTGTGAATAGCCATAAAGATCTTTTGTTTTAGGGTTGGCAAACTTGATCGTATCATCCTGAACCACATAAATGGCCTCGCCGGCATTTTCAAAAAGCGCGCGGTATCCTCTCTCACTCTCCCGCAGGCTTTTCTCCATTTTGTATCTGTAGAGGGCCAACTCTATGGCGGCGCGCAGCTCTGCATCCTCGAAGGGCTTGAACAGGCAGCCGAAGGGTTCAGTGCGCTTGATATCCTCCAGTCGGACATCATTTACATTGGCGGTAACGTATACAACGGGGATGTCAGAACGGGTGCGGATCTGACCGGCCGCCTCCACACCGTCTATTCCTCCCTGCAGGATGATATCCATCAAAACCAGATCCGGGTGCAGTTCTTCGGCCTTTTTGACAGCTTCTTCTCCCGAAGAGACAATGGCAGGAACGTCGTATCCCATGGTCTCCAGTTTGTACCGCATTTCCCGGGCGATGATCCGCTCATCTTCAACAATCAGTATTCTTGGGTTTTTATCCATGCGCGGAGGCCCCAGATAAAAGGGTAAAAGGGGACAGGCTACTTTTTTGAAGAATTGGGCAGACCGGCAAAAAGACAGGGCATGCATAGTGCGTAGAGGGAAAAGTAGCCTGTCCCCTTTTATCTTCTTATTTCAGAAATCACCAATTCTCTCCAGAGATTTCATGGTACAGTCAAAGCTGTACATGTACAGGTCTCGAAAATTTTCACCCTGCAGGACGGTACTGCAGCATGCCATGAAGATTCGAGCAGAACACGACTGCCAGACGCCTTATTTCTCTATCGTCCGTGTTCTTCAGAATACCACTCTTCAACGTATCTTCAAAAACCGAGAGGATCCGGTTGACATGTTTATCAACCCTGGCCTTCAGGCGGGCAGAAAATAGAATTTTGGGTGAACTCAGGAAATAATTCATGATATCAAAGTACTTGCGGTGGTCCTCACTGAAATCCATATAGGCAAGCGCCATTTTCTCAAGCTTTTCCCGTGGGGTGAAACCTTTTTTACTCTCTTCTTTTATCTTATCACAGAGCAGGGCAAGCTGCAACGCGACAAAGAGACTCTCCTTGTTTTTGAAATACAGGTAGAGGGTGCCAACGCTCAACTCCGCGTTTTTAGCGATCTGATTCATCGAAGTCGCGTCAATACCTTTTTTGAACAGGAGTTCACGCGCTGTATTCAGTATCTGTTCTCTTCTCTGTTCCTTTTCTCTCTGTCGTCTCTCTATCGATCCCATCCTTTGTCCTTCCGAAATTTCCCTATATTATGCAAGCCCCTAATAGCCATCCAGTATCCTGTCCAGTTTAGCCTGCGGCACATATCTGCCCCTGCATGGGCCATCCGGGACAGGCTCATTCATGACGCGGTAGGGAAGCATGGCGGTTGAACGATTTGCGCCTCTTTTCACATTGATTATACGCTCCAGATTGTATATTCTTTCACCAATTGCCGTCAGTTCATCAAGGTCAATGTCCCAGCCTGTGACATATCGTATCGCAGCCAGCCTGTGACATATCGTATCGCAGGAAGATATGAGTCGTTCAGTTTCATTCCAAACGCCCTTTCCTGCAGAAAGCGACACATCACCAGTGAATCCCCGACTGCCGAGTTGTGTTCGGTATCTATACAGTGTTCCGGACTTTCATCAGAATTCGGATCATCTTTGCCGGCATAGTAAGGACGCCCGTCCTGATGACTTCCACCGCGTGTTGATGTTGCATAGGCAAGGCCCATATTCTGCAGCCCCCTGGCAGAATGTCCGGGCATTTCGAGTCCATGCTGTGAATAGAGAAGTTTGTATGAATCGTGACCCAGTTGTTCAGACAATCGCCCGGACCCAAGTGAAATCAACCGGCCGATCCCTTCCTCCCTGAGCGCTGTTCTCTTCGCTATCTCAGACAAATTCCCCCAGTTGGCGAAGGATATTTCCATTTTGAGTTCCTTCCCACCGATAATTCCTCTTTCCACGCATTCCGCAAGAAAGGCGAGGGTCACACCGAAACTGATGGTGTCCATCCCCATTTCATCACACATGGTATTGCCATTGAAGATCGACACGATATCGTCATTATCAAGCATTGACCCCATTGCGTAAAGGGTCTCATATTCCGGCATTTTTACATCCAGGTGAGCGAATTCTCCGTGCGGCACCGGAACAAGTTTTCCGCACGCCACCGGACATCCATGACAGGCAACACTCTTTTTAATATACTTTTCCAGCAGGAATTCTCCGCTGATCCCATACGCGCGGTCAAAGGTCTCTCGCTTATTATTATGGGTGCCAAGCATCCCTCTTGAGTTAATCACATTCACAAGAAAGGGAGTCCCCATGGTACTCAGCACCGCGGTTTTCTTCCTCACATCCGGGAATAACGTCTTCAGGTAGGATTTGAGGGCATCCGGATCGGCAATTTCTGTTTTTGCCGTACCTTTCACCACAACCGCCTTACAATTCTTTGAGCCTAATACCGCGCCTATGCCTCCCCGCGCGGCTGCGCTCACACGCGATCCGCTGCACATAATGCCGGCAAATACAACTCCGTTTTCTCCCGCAGGTCCGATAACGGCACTCTCTGCTTTTCCGCCCTCTTTTTCGACAAGAAGTCTGTGAGTTTCACTGGTTGTTTTCCCCCAGAGATCTTCAGCGTCCCTGACGAATACACCTTCGTCATTTATCGAAACATAGACCGGAGATGAAGCCCTGCCGGAAATAATCACGGCGTCGAAACCAGTTTTCTTCAACATTGAGGCGAAATCACCACCAAAATTGGAATCACAGAACAGCCCTGTCTGAGGAGATATCGCGGCTACGTGCCCTCGCCCTGTACCCCATACCGGCGATCCATTGAATGGACCTGTCGCAAAAACCACAATATTTTCCTCAGAAAGGGGATCCGCGGTACAGGGGACAAGATCATATACAAACTTCGCCGCAAAACCGTTACCTCCCAGAAACACTCGGGCGAAAGTTGCGTCAAGCGGTATTTTCTCGACGGCGCCGCTGCTCAGATCCACCTTCAGTATCCGTCCCATATAGCCGTTCATCATCTCAGAAATCAAAACTCTTCCCCTATCTTCAGCATTACCTTTATTGCCCTGCCGGTATCTATACGTTCTTTGTATACAAGGGGCAGGTCATTCAGACTTATGTGATCCGTGATAAGCGGCCTTCCGTCTATTTTCCCCTCAGACATCCATTTAAGACACTGGATGTTTTCCGCATGTGTGTTCGAGTATGACCCTGTGAGCCAGACCTCTTTAAAATTGAGCGTGACAGGCATAATCTCAATGTTTCGCATGATGATACTTACTACACAAATGGTCCCGCCATTCGCCGCGGCGTTCACAGCCATTTGAACGGATTCCCCGAGTCCGGAGCACTCAAATACTGTATCAAACCCGGCGCCATCTGTTTCATCCATTACCCTCAGAATCAGATTTTCGTTAAACGGGTCCACAACCATATCTGCCCCTAAACTGATTGCGAGAGTCCTCTTTTTTTCCACAGGCTCGGACAGAGCGATTGGGCCAAAACCCATAATCTTTAACAATCTGACAAGAGCAAGCCCTATGGAACCGCCTCCTATTACCAGCGCCGATCCTCCCTCTTTGGCGGAGCATCGTATCCCATGCAGAGATGCCGCGAAGGCCTCGGCAAGCGCGCCATTCTGCGAGTCTACTCCTTCCGGAATCGGGATCAGCATTCGGGGATCCACCTTGAGATATTCGGCAAATCCTCCCGGGAAATCACCGAGACCTATGGTGCGTCTGTCAACCTGGCACAGATATGGTTTCCCCATCCTGCATTCTCTGCATTTCCCGCAATATGTGGGACGGATGATAACCCTGTCCCCGACAGATGTACCGGTTACCCGCGCTCCCATATCCGCAACCGTGCCGCTTACTTCATGCCCGATTATGATTCCATCCTTCAAGCTTCTACTCTCTATCATCGAGTGATCCGAACCGCAGAAACCTGTATTTACCACCTTTATCAGTACCTCATTCTCGTTCAGCCGCGGTATTCGAACATCACGAACCACAAGTTTTTCCCTGCTGTCATAAACTACAGCTTTCATGGCTCTCCTCCCCTTACAGATTCCCGAAGGCAAGTATCGAAATGCCGACGCACAATGCCGCCACAAAGGTCATTACTATGCCTGCCTTCGCCATATCACTGATCGCGAAGTAACCCGCCGAATAGGGTATGATATTTGTCGGCGTCTCGGTAACCAGAATAAAGGCCAGCGCTGATGTAAATGCCGCCGGCGCGCAGATAAGCCACGGGTTTATGTTCAGGTCCACCGCAAGCGCAATCAAGAGTGGAATGATAATAGTGCCGGTCACCGTGTTACTGGAAAACGCCAGATGAAGCAGACTTACACCCAGCACAATGACAAACACCCTCACAATCCCGGGCAGTTGAACTACGGGGCCCAGAAACACCCATGACAGCCACCGCGCCGCGCCGGTATTGTACACTACCATACCAAGCGATATCCCCGCACAGATCAGGACTATCCCCCCCCAGTCTACATCCCTCTGAGCCTCTTTCCATGATATTACCTCGATTCCGGGAAGAAACAGCATCAGGGCTCCAAAGAGGGCGACTGCCTGCATCGGCATATCGATCCTTCCATTTGTAATATCTCTTATAAATGGAGATATAATCCATGCGCAGATCGTCATCAGGAATATGGTAAGCGTCCATCTCTCTTTTTTTGTAAGGGGCCCGGCGGCATTAAGCCTTTCCCTGATATCTTCTCTTTCCATGGGGACCCTTTCAATCTCAGGTGGGAAGATTGTCGTTATCACCAGCCAGCCCGCCGGTATCATCAGAAGAGTAGCGGGAAGCCCTATGCTCATCCATGTAATAAAATCTATATCGATATGGGCAAGTTCTTTTAAAAAACCGATCGCGAGGGGATTGGAGCCACTACCAGAAGGTGCCGCAATACCTCCGAAAAGAGGGCCCCACGCGCAGGAAATCATCAGGCCCTTTCCGAAATTACTTTCCAGGGGCTTGACCCCCGACTGCCTGAGGATGGCAACTCCGAGCGGCATAAGGATAGCCGCCGTCGCCATTTCGGTAATCCACATGGACAGAAGGGCTCCGACGACAAGAAATCCAAGTATGACCATCCTGGTTCTGGTTCCCATTATGAAAAGTATGAGGTAACTCAGCCTGTCCCCCATTCCGGAACGTGTAAATGCGGAAGAGAGTATCAACACACCAATAAAAAAGGCTATGATCGGGTTGCCGAATCCAAGTTTGATAACATGTTTGAATGTATCTATCCCGAAAGCGGGGATAAGGAGCATCACAAGCAGCGCCGTGACACTGAAGGGGACCACCTCCGTTATCCACAGGACGATTGCCGCCGCAAGCAGGGCCATGGCGGCTTTCGCGTCCCAGGTGAGCGGTATCAGTTCTCCCACCTTTTCCAGGGGATCGGGGGATGGAAGAAGCATTATCGCCGCCATAAGGACAAAGGCGAACAATAAGAATCCCATCTTATATATAAAAGAATGAGGGCTCTTTTTTATTATATTTCCCTCTTCAGTGCTGATCTCAGGTTTTTCTCTGATCTCCATAATCCGAGCAATTCCTTTCTAAAACGTGCTACACTCGTAAAAAGTCTTTTCGTAGCGAATCCAAGCATTTTGGGAAAAAGATGCTGGTAGTGACCGGCGTTAAAAAAATCTAACTGTTTGAAGTGCGCAAGCACGAGTTTTAGATTTTTAGCCGGGCAATAGCAGCATCCCCAATCGGGTTCTGAGCGAAGAAAACTGACTTTTTGCGAATTTGTCACAATTCAACATTGTCCTCTCACTCTGCCTTATATGCACCCAGGCTTGCCAGCGCGACGCTGCCGGGACTTATAACCGCCGGATCAGTCATCACATTGATGCATGTGGTCATGCCTGAGGCAAACGCCTCTTCAATGGCCGGATGAATGTCTTCAGGTCTTTCAACATACATCCCCTTGCCGCCAAGTGCCTCAACCAGCTTATGGTAATCCACTCTGCCTATGTGTGTGCCCTCTTTTATGGCATGACCCATCCTCAACTCCTGGCTGTGTCTTATCATCCCCCACCCCAGATCATTGCTGATCACCACGACTATGGGCAGCTTTCTCCTTATGGCAATCTCGAATTCCATAAAATTAAAGCCCACCGACCCGTCGCCTATAATGAGTGACTGTCCTCGTCATACCCATCCAGACCTGCGTATCGCCTCCGTCGGCCACGACGATATCATCATCTCTGTCCATAAAGCCGTTCACCTCTTTTGCAAGGCGCATCGGATGTATGGGAACATTGTCGTTTTCCCAGTCGGGTATTGCCTGGGCCCTTCCATCATCCTTCGCCTTCTTCAGGGTTGAAACCCAGCCGCCAAACCTGCTTTTAAGATCATCCCCAATACCCCTCTGACCGATTACCCTATTGCACTCTTTCAGAAAAGCCCCGATATCACTCATGACCGCAAGATCCACGGAACGGTTTCTACCTATCTCTTCCGGCTCGATATCGACCTGGATAATCCTGGCCTCTTTGTTGAAGATATCCCCGAATATATAGAATAATCCCATCCTCGAGCCGAGGAATATGATCAGATCGGCTGTCATATTTGCCGCCAGTGCCGCTCCCGGTCTGATCGCCAGTGATGATTCAAAACAGAGGGGGTGGGTATCGGGGATTGTCCCCCTTCCAAGTGACGAGGTAAACGCGGGAATGCCGGCATTTTCTACAAACCGGACCAGTTCTTCCGCGGCATCCGAATACCACGCGCCGCTCCCCGCGATCACGATCGGGTTCTTCGCCTTCCCGATCATTTCTATGAATTCTCCCACTTTATCCGGGTCGACAGGACGCGAATTGACATCTGTATGTATCTTTTTTATCTTTCCGCAATTTGCCTCCGCGTTCAATACGTCAACAGGCAATTCAAGATAAACAGGGCCGGGCCTTCCGCTTGCCGCTGTGCGGTAGGCAAGGTCGATGAATTCGGGTATCCTCTCCGGATTGTAGCAAACGAAGGCCTTCTTCACCATCGGGCTTATAACAGGGAGCTGACACATGTCCTGGAGGTCAAGTTTTTCCGTTGACTCAAGTCCCACGCAACCGGAGATAAGAACCAGAGGCGAATTTGCCAGACGCGCGTTTGCTATCCCTGAAAGCGCGTTGGTAAATCCGGGACCTGCCGTGACCATCGCCGTGCCGGGGGTGCGCGTCATCCTCCCCCACGCCTCCGCCATAAATACCGCCGCCTGTTCATGGCGCGTATCGAACAATTTGACAGACGAACCCTCAAGATACTGGTAAATCGGCGTTATATGACCGCCGCTTATCGTGAAAATGTATTCGATTCCCCTTTCAATAAGGGACTGTGCCGCCAGCTGACCACCTGTTATCTTTTCCACGCTTAATCCTCCATTCTTATAATTCCATCAATTGACCACCGGTTACATTTATCGCCTGTCCGGTGATATAAGACGATTCATCAGACGCAAGCCACGCCACAAGATTCGCGACCTCTCCCGGCGTACCGATACGTCCCAGCGGGATAGTTTTGCACATTTCCTTTTCCCTCTCCTCAACGGTGGTCCCGTAGACCTCCGCCTCCAGACCGAAGCGCCATCTTTCCAGATCTGTCATTATCTGGCCCGGACAGATCGCGTTCACGCGGATGCCGGCCCCCGCAAGCTCCGTTGCCATCACCTTTGTGAGCATAATCACGCCTGCCTTGGCCACCGCATAAGCCCCGTTGAACAGAGGCGGCTTTTTTCCCGCCCTTGATGCCGTGTTTATGATGTTTCCCCCCGCCCCCGTCATCATGGGGATAATCGCCCTCGAAACCTTGAATACACCGTGAAGGTTTACATCTATGGTTCTCATCCACGCGTCTTCGTCGTAGGTATGTGCCGCGTCGGGTACACCGAAGGATGCACCGGCGTTATTACAGAGGATATCAACCCGCTCAAATTGTTTCCTTATACTGTCAATCATCTGCCCAATTGATTTATTATCTGTAATATCGACATCGACGGCCAGGGTTTTAACGCCAAAATTGCCTGCAAGTTTCCCCGCTATATCCTCCATTTCCTTCCATGTGCCTGTCTTTATCTTGTCTCCGACGAGAGTTTTCCCGAGATCGGCAATAACGACATTCGCGCCGCAGGAAGCCAGCTTCTCCGCAATCGCGTAGCCGATTCCGGTCTTCTTCCCCGATCCTGTAACAACCGCCGTCTTCTTCTCCAGATCTTTATACACGATCATCCCCCTTCCATGCTTTGATGCATTCGTAAAAAGTCAGTTTTCTTCGCTCAGAATCATTTTGGGGATTTGGATTCGCTCCAAAAAGACTTTTTACGAGTTTGTCATGCTTTACCATGAATGTCTTTCACGCAATGAATGCTATTCATTATCTGCACGCTTGTCAACACTTTTTTAGTCACTGCTCCCGCAATGAGAAGATGTCATGCCAGAGGGTAACATAATCATATTGCATTAATATTGTGGTCATTATTCCATTGACACACAAAGTTTACCCTGCTTATACTTCGTCGGTCGAGATGCAATGTTTTGTTAAGGGGGAATAATCCACAACCGTCGAAAGGAGAGAAACGCATGGATGCAGCGATTGTAGATCAGATCAGGCTTAACTTTAATGCTCAGGGTCTCTTGGTGGTTAATATGGCAATCGGGCTCATGATGTTAGGGGTCGCCCTGGACCTCAAGCTGGAAGATTTTAAGCGGGTCATTGTATCACCGAAGGCTCCTGCCATCGGGCTGGGCGCCCAGTTTATCCTGCTCCCCGCTTTTACCTTTTTGCTCGTCCTCATTATACGGCCTCAACCCTCCATAGCACTAGGAATGATTTTAGTGGCCGCATGCCCGGGAGGCAACCTGTCAAACATTATTACCTACCTGGCCAAAGGGAATTGTGCCCTGTCTATCAGCATGACTGCTATTTCCACAGCCGCGGCCATTGTAATGACCCCACTCAATCTGGCCTTGTGGGGCAGCCTTTACCCTCCCACTGACGAAATCTTGCGAAGGGTAAGCCTCAGCCCTATGGATGTGTTCATCACTATCTTCATGATCCTGGGCATTCCCTTGGCCATCGGCCTCACACTGTCACGTATTTTCCCAACACTCGCAGACAGGATCAGGCGCCCGTTCAAGATATTTACTCTTGTCTTTTTCGTTGTCATCGTCACTGGAGCCTTAGCGGCGAACTGGAGCATTTTCCTAAAGGTCATCGGGCTGGTTGTTATTTTCGTTTTTATCCACAATGCCTTAGCCCTCAACCTGGGCTACTGGTCAGGCCGGCTTTTCAAACTCGATGAGGTAGATTCACGGGCTGTCTGTATCGAAGTTGGAATCCAGAATTCCGCCCTTGGACTGGTTCTGGTCTTCAATTTTTTTGAAGGTTTGGGGGGAATGGCTATCCTTGTTGCATGGTGGGGAATCTGGCATATTATCGCCGGTTTGATCACGGCGTTCATATTTAACCGCCGGGCGCTACCAGCGGACCAGTAGTTTTAGGAGATGGACTGTAAAATAAAAAGGGGTCAGACTCGAATTAATTCCATAAATCGAGTCTGACCCCTTTTATCA
>JAFDAR010000081.1 GCA_019313735.1 Deltaproteobacteria bacterium
GTGCGGGTCGGCATTCCGGCGAAGACATGCATGATAGCATAATCATTAATCTTTTTTCTTAATTCTTTATCCCTGAAGCAATCAAAAAGAATTTGACTTTAAATTTATGAAGAGGTAGTACTAAATTATTGCGGGTGTATATCGGAAAAAATTCTTGTCTGCTGATTTTCATATCGTAGAATGGTTGTTCTTTCATCATAAAGTCTGCTCATACCGGCGTGGTTATCAATACCATGCTCGAGATAGTGAGGTAATTTATTTGTTTAATTCTTAACTGCTTAACCACTAAAAAAGGAGGTAGGAAATGACAACATTAATTATCATTATCGGTTTTTTACTCTATTTAATTTTGTATTTCACCTACGGCAAGAAGCTGGAGCGGAATGTCGTGAAGGCCTCGGATGACAACGAGGCCCCATCCAAGCGCCTCTATGACGGGGTGGATTACATCCCGGCGAGGAAAGAGGTCCTCTTCGGACACCATTTCGCGTCGATTGCGGCAATATCTTCATCGGCGCCGTTCATGATTACCTGGCCCTGATGTCATCCGTCCGCTACGACGGAAAATCTATCCAGTTTGTCGCATCTGATCTCATTGGGAAAAGAACAGGAACGGCATTCTACTGGATCGTCTTTTTCCTCCTCATCCTGGTCGTGGCCGCCTTCTCCGCTATCGTCGGCGGGATGTTCGTCAAGACCCCGGAGATCGCCTCGGCATATGCCTGGAAGATCGTAGCCGGCCTGATCCTGGGTGTCTTGCTTTATCGCGTAAAGATGAATTTCGGCGTTGCAACCATTATCGGTATAGCAATGCTGATTGCCGCCATCTGGCTGGGTACGGTAACGCCCATAAAACTTAGCTATATTACCTGGATGTGGGTATTCTTCTTCTACATTATCATTGCTGCCGCTATCCCCGTCAATGTCCTGCTTCAGCCGAGGGATTATCTCAATTCCTGGCTTCTGTACTTTGGACTGGCGCTGGGTTTTATAGCGGCCATCTTTGTCTTCAGGGGATTTGAAATTCCGGCATTTACGAGCTTCTCACCGGTTCTCATGGGAGGCAAACCGACACCGTTCTGGCCGGCGATCCCCCTGATTATAGCCTGCGGTTCGCTGTCCGGTTTCCATTCCCTGGTAGCCTCCGGCACTACATCCAAACAGCTCGAAAAGGAAAGTGACGGTCTTTTCATTGGCTACGGCGCAATGTTTACCGAGGGTTTCCTCTCTACCATAGTTATCGTCTCCATAGCCGGTTTCGGATACACGGCCCTCCAGAATGCAGGCGTAACCGCTGAAACATTAAATGCAGGCAACTGGGGAGCCATGTTTACAAAGGCATCCGCATCGGTGAAACTTTCAAAGGCAAATCTTTTCGTCCAGTCTTATGCCGACATGGTCAACGCTACGTGGCTGGGTTTTATTCCCACCAAGTTCGTTAAAGTTATTGCCGGCATGTGGGTTGCCTCGTTTGCCATGACCACACTGGATACGACAAATCGCCTCGCACGTTACTGCCTTGCCGAGATGGCTGCCCCTCTTAAAGAGAGCGCCACAATCGCTGGGTCGCTTCTATTATTCCGGCAGCAATCGGAATATGGCTGGCTGCGACAGGCAACTGGCTCATCATCTGGGGCTCTTTCGGTGCGGCGAACCAGTTGATCGCATCTATCGCCCTTATGACAGGTGCTGCCTTTGCAGCCAAGAAACTTAAATCAAAGTTCGCCAATGTGGCCGTCATTCCGGCCTGGTTGCTCTGGATCACAGTCACATGCGCTCTCGTGTGGTTCATCGTGGTCGTTCTCCTGTGCGTGATGTTGATCTTGAACTTTATATTTATCTGGGATTTCATCAAATCCAAGGCATACAAGGTTGATTGATCTTAATCTACATCTATTACCGGCGTACGGTATGAAACCGTGCGCCGGTTTAACCAGTATTACTAACCACTCAATGGCTCTTCCAATACTCGAATTTCTCAAACGCATACTTTCCGATTTCGATACTTCTCACCGGGAAAGCGCCGCCGCTTTAACAGGGGTTGAAGTGAGGGAGCTGGAGAATATCTTCGCGCTGCTTCTTTTAGGCTCTTTCATAGGACTCCCGGCCCCCCCTTCATTTCTGGCAGTTGAGCTGCTGCCCTTCATGGAACGGGAATTGAAGGTTCTGAACAGCAGGGCCAGAGACGCCGGAGACATGCTGGCGGAAATGTGCGGGACAATAGGTATCGACTGAATGAAGATTCTCTTCTTTACGGGAAAGGGTGGCGTAGGAAAGTCCACCATGGCAGCAGCCTCGGCATGGCAGCTTTCCCAAAAATCACGCGTACTGATAGTCTCCCTGGATCCGGCGCACAATCTGGGTGACATATTCGGAACTGTTATCAAAGACGGGAAGGCGAAGTTCACGGATACGCTCTATCTGAGTGAAGTAAACCTGCGGAAGTTGTCAAGAGAATATCTGCAGAAAGAAATCGACGTGCTTTCCAGCACCTACAGATATCTCCAGGTGCTGAATCTGGATAACTATTTTTCCATACTCAAGTACTCTCCCGGCATAGAAGAATACGCTCTTCTTACGAGCATTGAAAAGACTATAAGAGACGAAACGGATTTCGACTATATAATCTTCGACACGCCCCCGACAGGGCTGACTCTCAGGTTTCTCGCCCTGCCGAAGGTTACGATAACCTGGATCGACAGATTGATAGGGATAAGACGACAGATCCTGGAAAAGCGCTATACAATCCACAGGATAAGGGGCACTTTAAGTTCAGAAGAGACCGTTCTGGATTATAAAGAGGAAGACGACGATATCCTGAAAAGGCTGTGGAAACTCAGCGATAATTACCAGACCCTGAACAGGACACTGTGCGGCAGCGACTGCAATGTCATACTGGTATTCAACCCTGACATACTCTCCCTCAGAGAATCGCAACGGTTGGTCGAAGGACTTGACGATCTGGGCCTTCCCCTGCGCCTGCTTATAAACAACAAGGTGACCGAAGCGAATGAAGAGATGGCGGGGTATGTTGAAAAGCAGATGAAGGGAATGGCGCAGGATGTCCCCCTTGAGCGCGTACATCTATCGAAGACTCTTCTTGACGGCAGGGAGGGTACGCTGTACGATGTCCCAGAAGGTATTATTCCCGACTCTTGGTAATTGTTGAATATATGTTCAAATACGAGCACATAATAACACAGCCTGTCTTTTTTCTCTTTGTCGCCTTTTCGTTTCTCCTGACGTTCGGCTATTTCCGGGGGAGAAGACAGAACAGAGAGATATCCCTCAGCGCATTTAATGATCTTATGGAGGTGTTCCGTCCCGACGATCAGACCTTTACCAATATCGGAGGGGCTATCGGATACCATGCCAATCTCTTCATCAGGAAAAAGGGTGCGTTCCTGTCGCGTGTCGATGCCACAATTACCATGCTCCCAAGGCATTCATGGCTTTATTTTCCAATATCAAAACTCATAAGAAGATATGACAGATTATTTATTACACTGTATTTAAAAAACAAGCCTGAGGAGGAGTGTCACCTCATAGAAATAAAATACTCTCGATTTGCCGGCGCAACAATAACAGGCACTGAACGCTTAAACAGAGAAACAGTGACATGGGGAGCGCATACTTTTTACCTGTATTACGAGAGCACTAACACCCATAGCCGCTTGATGAATTTCATCGATCGAAACTCCGACCCGGGTATTATCAGACACATTGCGATTGTTCCCGGCCAGAAAAAGTGCTTTATCTTCATGATACCCCGAAAGGGACAGGTGGCAAAGTACCTGGCTCCGGTTTACAGGTGGCTTCCTTCCGTTGTCAAGAAACCATAGGGAAGCAGCTATAACCAATTCGTAACTCAGGCATAAATATAGTGAGGACAGGGGTGGCTTCAGTCGCCCGTGGCAGTCAACCATTTTTTTACTGAAAGGAGATTGACCATATGGACATACTATCCGGAAACGAGCTGAAATCTTTGATGCAGAAGCAACTTGGGATATGTGTTTCCATCTATATGCCTACGATTAGAAAGGGCTCTGAAGTACAGCAGAATCAGATACGATACAAAAATCTGCTTCGTGATGCCGAAGATCGCCTGCTTTCAAGTGAATTGCGGCCATCGGAGATAAAGGACATACTGGCTCCCGCACAGGAAATGTCAGGCAATATACCCTTCTGGCAGAATCAGAGTGACGGACTTGCCCTGTTCCTGTCACCTGATTTATTCAGATATTACCGGCTGCCGCAAAGCTTCGAAGAACTGGTTGTGACAACTGATCGTTTTCACATTAAACCACTTATACCGGTGCTGGCCTCTGACACGGAATTCTATATCCTGGCAATCAGCCAGAAAAATGTACGACTGTTGAGGTGTTCGCTGCAACATGTAGAAGAAATGGACCTTAAAGACCTCCCGGAAAATCTTGATGATGCGCTGAATCTTGACGATTTCGAGAAACGCCTTCAGCGCCACACAGGCTCCGAAGATATGAAGGCAAATCTCCTGCAGTATTTTCAGCAAGTTGACAGGGGTTTGCGTGAACTTCTGAGGGACAAGAAGATGCCCCTCATATTCGCTGGGGTAGATTATCTTCTCCCCATATACAGGGAGGCAAACACTTATCTCCATCTCACAGACAGAGGGATATCGGGAAATCCAGAGGGATTGAGCGCGGATAGACTGCGCGATATGGCGCAGCCGATTGTGGAAAGCTTCCTCGAAGCAAAGAGGGCGGATGCCCTGTCACACTACAGACAGAACGCCGGAACAGGCCTCACATCCAGCAATGTCAGAGAAGTCGTCCAGGCAGCTTACCATGGACGTGTCGGCATACTTTTCGTCTCTTTTGGTGTACAGCAGTGGGGAACATTTGACTCCGCCACAAGTAAAGTCAACCTGGACAAGAATGCCAAAACCGGCAATGAAGACCTGATGGATCTTGCTGCCATACAAACCATACTGAACGGCGGAACGGTATACGCTATGAGTCACGAAGAAATCCCGGCCGATTCGGCACTTGCCGCCATTTTCCGCTATTGATTGAAGATCCCCGCGGGAGGAGGAGGTTCTCTTTCCGCGAATGATTTTTTTGTCACAGAATCGTCCACGGAGAAAGGTTAAAACAGAAAAGATGGACAGCAAAAAGCCCGTCATGGAGTATCCCTGCCGGTGGACCTATAAGATAATAGGCTCCGGCAACAGGGAGATGAAGGAGGCCATAGAAACAATCGTTGAAGGACAGGATTATACCATCACACCGTCCAATGTCAGCAGAACCGGCAAATATCACAGCCTGAATCTCGAAATGACAGTTGACGATGAAGAACACCGCACTGGGATATATGATAAATTACGGAATCATCCCGCGGTCAAAATGATTTTATAACCGCTCCAGAAAACCCACAGAAAAAGCCAGGAGAAATTGTCCCGCGTAGTACAGTGGCAAGCCTGCAAGACGATTGGAGAACTCCTTTTTCACAAAGCGGTTACGCGCCACGAATAGATCGGAAAGATAAAACAAAAACGCGCCGGCAAAAATCATAATCCGTCCGGACCCGACCAGATTCTGATCCCCGAAAACCGCCCACGCCCCCGCCAGCATAACGGAAATAACGATCATGTAGAATATAACCGGTATCTTCATGCGCCCCAGGTAAGTCCTCAGCCGGAAATAGACCAGAGCGCCGACAGCAATAATCACCAGAGATCCCATCCCTGCCCATTGCCCAATCTCTGTTACACGCAAAAAACCGAAGGCATACAGCACGTGTCCCGTCAGAAAAACCACCAGCCCCGCAAGAAACATCCCCTTCTGAGGCAGGGCCAGAAAAATATCCCCCAGCAGACAGAATATCAATCCGGCAAGGAGAAAATTGTAATATCCGCTGATAAGGTGCGACTGGACAAGGGCCGCGATGACAAACAGGGATGAAAGAACCGTCTTGGTCAGCAGGGCGCTCTTCTGGTTATCCTTTTTTATATGATAGAGAAGCAAGACAAGCAGCAGTGCCGCTGTGACAATAATTATAGCTCCCATATTTCCCCTCCCTCCAGATCTCGCCTAAGTGGTAGAATAGTTAAGCAATTAAAACCATAGACCTATTCGTTTTCAGCAACAAAATTGGACATTCGCTGGTTTGATACCTGAAAAACTTTGAAGGGGAGTGGGTGCATAACCTGGAAGCGCCCTGTGAAAACGCAGGATATCCTCCAGTATATGGGACGGACATGCCTGAATTCCCGAGGGACTGTGATTTTGGAAAAGTTCCAAGTTGCTTTGCCTCCTTAATCCACTGGTAATCGTTCACGGTTGTCGGTTCACAGTTCACGGTTTTTCTAATAAACTATGCAACGATGAGTGCAGCATAACGACCGAAACATTTTGGGTATTGATTCTAAC
>JAFDAR010000082.1 GCA_019313735.1 Deltaproteobacteria bacterium
AATTATTTTTAATAATCTTATAACCTACTGAAACTACAAGGATTTATATTTCAAAACGTATGACCTAACTTTTCGCTGGAAAAATTGTAACGCATTGATATGAATAAACTTTTATTTTTAGAAACGGTTTAATTCGTAAAGTCGGGCCAAGGTTCAAGGTTCAAGGTTGATCGTTTTTTAGCTACCGAACCCTGAACGGTTACCCCATCTTTTCTACAATTTTCCCGATCTTTTCATTCAGGACCTCGGCGGTAAAAGGTTTTACAATATAATTACTGACACCCGCCTTGACCGCCAGCACAACGTTTTCCTTAAGCCCTTCCGCCGTGACCATCAGGAACGGCAAACCACTCAATTCATTATCCGCTCTGACAGCCTTAAGAAACTCAAGACCATTCATATTGGGCATATTCCAGTCGGAAATGATGAAATCCATCTTCTGTGATTTTAATATCCTCAAAGCCGCCACACCATCATCTGCTTCGACGATGTTTATGTACCCGACCTGTTTTAAAAGATTCTTAATAACCTTTCTCATCGTGGCAAAATCGTCAACTACCAGTATTTTCATATTCTTGTCAATATCCATAACCGCGCTCCCTTTATTCAGATTGTTTAGGCTGTCTACTCAGGTTGTTTAGGCTGAAGACATTTAGCAAAAAACTTTCTACCTTCAGCCTTCCACCTATCTACCTTCAGCCTAAACTCTCACTCAATTCAAACAACCCTTCCGGGTCCAATATCAATCCTACATTACCATCCCCCAGAATAGCCCCGCCGGAAACCCCCCTGGCGCTTTTCAAACTTTCACCAAGGCTTTTGATCACCACTTCCTCTTCACCTAAAATCTCATCCACCAGCAAACACTTGGACCCGTTTTCACCCTCAACCACCACCACTATGGCTTCCCATGGATTTTTATGCTCTGGCTTTATGTCGAATATCTTATACAATCTTACCAGGGGCAAAAGTTTCCCCATAGCGTTTATTGTTTCACCCCTGCCGGCTATATTGTTATAAGATCCCTCCACGGGACGCAACAACTGTCTGATTGCGGTGGTAGGAATAATATATCTTTCACTACCCACTCTCACAATAATACCGTCAATAATGGCCATGGTAAGAGGAAAGCTGAGTGCGAAAGTGGAACCTTTATTCATAGTGCTGTCAATCTCTATCTTCCCCCGCAGTTTTTCTACGGCCTGTTTTACCTATCGCCGCCGCAGTTGAAAATCCGGGAAGAAAAATCAACTTATAAATATCCTGATCCGAAAGATCGTGTGAACTATCGATAAGCTTTTTCTCGACAGCCTTTTTCAGTATTCCGTCCCTATCCAGGCCCTTTCCGTCATCCGATATTTCGATTACAATATTACCTCCTCTGTGAAAGGCCTTGAGTCGTACTATGCCCTTTTCAGGTTTACCGGCCTTTAACCGCTCCTCCGACGAATCGATACCATGATCCACGGCATTCCGTACCATATGTACAAGCGGATTATATATTTCCTCCACCATATTTTTGTCTATCTCCGTATCCTCACCTTCCGTAACAACACCCACCTTTTTTCCGGCATCTCTGGACAGATCTCTGACAAGACGGGACATCCTCTGAAATGTCTGCTTGATAGGTATCATTCTTAAGCTGGTAGAGGTTCTTTGAAGTTCCGATGTAATACTGGTCAGACGGGAAACATCTCTGCTCAATCTTCTGTCGGAATTTGATAGAATAAAGGAATTTTGCCGGATCATCGCCTGAGTAATGACCAGTTCCCCCACCATATCGATTAAATCATCCAGTTTTTTTATATTTACCCTTATCACAGCGGTATCTGCGTCCTGCTCCGTCTGTTTTCTCAGGGCCTGTGACACCTGCTTCGGAGTAACCTTACCTTCAGATATCAGGGCTTCCCCAATTTTTTTTGGTGGAATCGATTGTCGCGCAACATCAAGCTCTTTCTTCAAAACTTCCTGCGTTATAGCGCCCTCTTCGATCAGTATCTCTCCTACTTTCTTTCTTTCCCGAACATCAGACTCTCCTTCTTCAACACTTTCTATTCGTGCCATCAATCCAGGAAGATCAATCTTTAAAGGCTCAGCAGGCTTGCTTCCAAAATCGTCTCTCAGCTTAACAATCATTGCCTTCAGGGCATCGGCCCCGTCAAGGATCACATCTATAAGCCCGGAAGTCACAGATAATTCACCACTCCTTGCTTTGTCCAGCAGGGTTTCCAGGCTGTGGGCAAGTTCGCGGATCTGATCCAGGTTCAGAAAACTCGCTACCCCCTTTATAGAATGAAACGGTCTGAATATAGCATTAATACAATCTGAATTCTCAGGTTCCTGCTCCAGATTCAATAAATTCACCTCAATCTCATCAATGTATTCCAAACCTTCAACAATAAAATCCCTCAGCAGTGACTCGTCCTGTATATCGTTGCTGGTTGCTTGTTGCTGGTTGCTTGTTGCTGGTTGCTTGTTGCTTGTTGCTGGTTGCTCGTTATCTGACTTCTGACTTCCGACCTCCGACCTCTGATCTCCGACCTCCGCTCCCTGCTCCATGCTCCATGCTCCCTGCTCTCTGGTAAGCGTGGCAATCGACTCCATAAAAGTTTCAATATTACCTTCGTAACCGCCGGTGTTTTTAAGGCTGTCGCCGATCTCCTGCATCAGGATAACACCCTTTTCAAAGGCTCCGAATCCCGCTTCTTCATCTTCTATTCTTTCAAGAACGATCTTCTCCAGAAGACTACTCAATCCACTGACCACCTGTTTCAACCGATCTGCCTCCAAAGCCTCTGCTTCTTTTATCAGCTCATCCAACATGTTAAGCAACTTTCCAGCAGCGGGCACATCGATCTCTTTGCCGTCAATAAATAGAAAGTCGGAAGCTATACCATCGATTGATTTTAATAGAGAACCATACTCTTCCATAATTCCAGACCTCGTAAACTTTTGCTTCAAGGGTTCAGGGTTCAAGGTTACTCGTTGCTGTCTAACCTTTGAACCTTTGAACCTTCTAACCCTCTGCTCTTCTAACCTTCTGCCCTTCTCACCTTCTACCTTCTGCCCTTCTCACCTTCTACCTTCTAACCTTCTGACCTCCGAACTGTGAACCTGAGCAGTTCACACCATCCTCACTATTTCTCTGGCGACCTGATCCAGTGGCACTACCTTATCTGCTGCGCCCAATTTTATTGCCTCGTTCGGCATTCCAAAGACGATACATGATTTTTCATCCTGGGCAATTGTTTTAGCGCCGGAGCGCTTCATCTCTAAAAGCCCTTCTGCGCCATCTGATCCCATACCGGTAAGAATAACACCAATCGAATTCGACCCCGCATATTGGGCGGTCGATTTGAACAACACGTCAACCGCTGGACGCTGATGATGAACCATCGGTCCATCCTTGACCTCAACATAATACCTGGCGCCGCTTCTCCTAAAGATCATATGGTAATTACCCGGAGCAATCAATACAGTCCCGGGATTTACAGAATCATTATTCTGAGCCTCCTTCACTGTGACCTGACAAAATTCATTTAACCGCTCTGAAAAAGCCGTTGTAAAATTGGCCGGCATGTGTTGCACCACCATTATCCCGGGTGAATTCGAGGGCATTTTGGACAGGACATTTTTTAATGCCTCTGTTCCGCCTGTAGAGGCGCCGATGGCAATAACTTTATTAGTGGTCTTTGTAATGGCTTTCATCCGCTCAGGCTTCGCTAAGGCGGACGCTTTATCTGAATCTTTCTTTGCTATCCTCGCTTTCGACGCGGCCCTGATCTTGTCTGCCAGTTGAGCGCTCATATCCCCAACCGTATAGGAACCTCCTGGTTTCCCAATAACCTCAATAGCTCCAATGTCCATCGCTTCCAACGTCAATTTCCCTCCCTTTGGCGTCAGGGAACTCACTATGATTACCGGCAGCGGATAATGCCTCATCAATTTCCTGAGAAAGGTTATCCCGTCCATTCTCGGCATCTCGATATCCAGAGTTATGACATCCGGCGCGAGCTTGACGATCTTATCCCTGGCAACAAACGGGTCAGGAGCTGTCCCTACTATTTCAATATCAGGAAATTTTGAGAGCTCTTCGGAAAATATCTTCCTCACAATAGCGGAATCATCAACAATGAGTACTCTTATTTTTTTCAAGGTTACAATCTCCTGCCAGACTTTTCAGGTTGTTTAGGCTGAAGGCTGTTAGTCTATGGGCTTCAGCCTTGCAGAACGACACTAAAGGGCTGATCTGCCGAATCTTCAATCAATCTCAATGATCACTCCAACTTTTCCACCATCCGAGTCAAAATCCATCCTGCAGGCATTTTCTCCCGGCTCAATGCCTGTAGACTCCATTCCAGCAGATGCAGGGGTTTGATTCATCGAACCCAGAGGAACTGGTCGGATAAATCCGCCCCCTGCAAATGTCGGTATTGACAGCTTGAATACCTTTGTGCTGTCAAGTTTGCCGAGGAAATTTCCGCAGATCATATTAACCGCTTCTTTTGAGCAATCTTCCATCCGCTGTGCGGTAATTTCATCTTCCTTCAAACCCAGCATATTTTGAATCATGGTCTTCGCTATATCCCTGGAAAGTAAAACCCTTACCTCCCCATTTATGGAACCTTCAAACCTTATGGCAGCTTCCATATCATATTCATTACATTCATCGTCCAGAGGCTCGAGAAAGACAAAAAACATCTTTTCAAAGACCTCAGAAATCGAAAGCCTCATCATTTCCTCTATCTTCTTCATACTCTCCTTCATCACTCACACCTATGACTTCATAAAGAATTTTTCTGACCTCTTCGGGCAGGAACGGCTTCTTTATAAAACCCTTCACTCCCAGATCGAAGGCATCCCGCATATGTTGCTCGCTACTTTCCGTGGTTATTACGATAACGGGAATATCCCTGAGAAAATCATCCCCCTTCAGCCTCTCCAACAATTCAAACCCGTTCATTTCCGGCATATTGATGTCCGATATGATGACATCCACCCAATTTCCTGCCAGTGCCTCGAGCGCCTCCTTCCCGTTCCCCGCCTCAATGCATTGGTCCATCTTGAAACCCGAAATTGAAATAACCTTTTTTATAACAGCACGCATCGAGTTTGAATCATCCACAAGCAGTACATTGAAAGACATGATGCCCCCTTACAATTCCAGCAAAATCCTGCTGGAGTTCTTAACAACAACTTTGCCGGTAGAAATATCGAGAGAAACTGTCCGGTTGTGATCTCCGCCGGTGTCCTCGCCATCTATCAGGACATTATTTCTCCAGAATATCTTTCTCAAAGCGGTTATGTTTCTCTGACCGATCCGGAAGTGCTTCGCATTGTCCAGAATGCTGGCTCCTCCGGCAATCTTTACGGTCATTCGTCTCTTTTCAGCCCCTAACTTGTAGCACGATTTGAACAGGAAGGGTATGCCGGTATCCGCAAACATCGCCGGGGTTACTCTGGACTTATTCAAATCAAGCGATGAATTCGGAAGCATAAAGTGCAACAGCCCTCCCACCTTTACCACAGAATCATAAACAACAACAGCGATACATGAACCAAGGGCATACGTAATCAGCACATCCTCGACGCCTCCGCTCACCTTCAGATCTGAAATTCCCACTACAATACGGTTCATGAAAATCCTTAAACCGGCCTGTTCAGGAAACAGGCCGCACTCCATAAACTTGATTTTGACGACTTCATAAAATTTAGCCTGCCAAAAAGTCGCTTACTGATTCGCTTAACTGACTGTTATCTGTGTCGCCACAAAGATCACGGATCGCCGACTCTGAAAAACCGAATTCTCTCAATAATCTCACTTCGACATCTGACCACCTTTTACGCATAAAAATTGGACAATTTGCAACGATTTCATCTAACGCAACTATCGTATTGTTAATCGGCAAGAAATAAAAAAACTTTACAAATTATTTGGTAACGTTCAAAAGTTGTGGCACGGAAATCTTTTTGTGATTTCCTCATCACTCAAATACAACTATTGTTCATGGCTACGGGATAGCAGAAAAGTTTCCTGTGCGAGAATGGGCATTCAAAAAGCTCGTCGGAGCACAGGGGACTTTTCTGCGGCAAATCAATAACATATAGCATCTTAAATGCTCGAATCACATAACGGATATTCTCTTTATTCGATTGAATCATGAATAATGCTCCTTATGACTGAAGGCAAATGGAAGCCCGGGGGAAAAGAGCATGGCCTAACCATTTGGTGTGAATATTTATAAATGCCACAACTTTTGAACGTTACCAATTATTTATGGTAGCGGATAAAAGGTAGTGTAAAAGAAAGTTCGCAATTTGATATATTGCAATAGGCCATCGATATCTCCTAAAAGAGTGTTAGCCAATAAAACACTGATGAAAGGAGAAAGAGCGATGGCCGGA
>JAFDAR010000083.1 GCA_019313735.1 Deltaproteobacteria bacterium
GGGCCAACTGATGTATGGTTGAGATAATGTGGCACCGCCGGGAAACCAGGCGGCAACGGAGAAGACAAACATCAACCTGCAGCATCGGAAGAAACCAGTCTACTCGACAATTATACCTGAAAGTGTTTTTATCCGAGCATGATGGAGTTTGTTTTTAACCAGATTAACACCTTGCAGTGATGAGAGTTATTCCAATGTGCCGGTAAGTTCCGGTACGCAACAGAGAGTCTTGGTATAGATATTAGATATGGAATATTATGGGATTTTAAACTTTATTAGTGAACCTTTTTCCAATTCCCCGGATCCGGAGTGTTTCTACGCAGCTGCGCCTCATGTAGAATGCCTGCAAAAACTTGAGCTTGCGGTGCGTCTGCGCCGGGGGTTGAATATTGTCATCGGGGATGTGGGGAGTGGTAAGACCACTCTCTGCAGGCAGATTATACGCAAGCTTGCCACTGATGAAAATGTTGAGACATACTTGCTGCTTGACCCATATTTCAGCAAGCCAGTGGAGTTTCTCCATGCCATAACTGATATGCTGGGTATCGATACCGGGAAGACGGATATCACAGAATGGCAATTAAGAGAAGAGATTAAGCGTTATCTATTTAGTAAAGGAATCAACGATAACAAGCTGCTGGTGCTAATCATAGACGAAGGGCAGAAACTCCCGGATTTCTGCCTTGAAATGTTGAGGGAATTTCTCAATTATGAGACTAATGAGCACAAGCTGTTACAGATAATTATCTTTGCCCAGAAAGAGTTTTATCAGGTACTTGAGGAACACCCGGGTTTTGCGGACCGTGTCAATTTTTCTTATGATCTTCAACCTATGACCTTTGCCGATACAAGGGCGATGATCCGGTTTCGCCTGGATATTGCCGGTGATAGTGGTGGGGGGAGTAATTCAGTCCGCTTTACATTCCCGGCCCTTTGGGCGATATATCGGGCCACAGGAGGGTATCCGAGGAAGATAGTCGGGCTTTGCCACCAGATTATTCTTGCGCTTATTATTCAAAATCGTTCAAGGGTTGGATGGTCCCTGGTGCGGTCATGTATTCGCAGAAGAAAGACAGTTAAAGAATCAGCGAGAATCGCGTGGGTTACTGCTATCGCGGGTATGGTCCTTGTCCTGTTGCTTGGATTTGAGCCCGGATATAAGCATTTCATTGAAATATTTGAATATTCTTCAAGTGCTGCAGAGTCAATGTACAGACCCGCTGAGGAAGCAATCTCAATGAAATCGGGGAGTGAGATTACAATTCAACCGATGAATACAATTGTCGTTCCCGCGAAAGCCTCAGTCGAGCCATCTCTTGTGGCAAGAGAGCCTTTGTCCATGGAGAATCATCCGGTCGAACCATCTCTTGTGGTAAGAGAGCCTTTGTCCATGGAGAATCATCCGGCCGAGCCGTTTATTGCCGAAGGAGATCTTTTGCCCGAGGAGAGCTATCCAGAGTTGCTGGGGCGGCTGATCATCAAAAAGGGCGGGACGATTTGCAAAGTAATCAGAAGTGTATACGGGGTTGAATGCACTCAGGATCGCATTGCATTGATAGGGAGAGCCAATCCCCATATAGAAAATCTGAACAGGATTATACCAGGGGAACTAATTAATCTTCCGGCGATTCCGTCCGACTTTTGTCCCGCGTCGGAATGGATCTGCTGGGTGCAGGTAGCGCAGAGAGACAACCTTGAGGATATTTACAGATTATACAAAAGATATCCGGAGCAATTGTTTCCCGTTCAGATATTTCCCTACTGGAATTGCCGCGAAGGCCTGAAATTTGCCACCATCCTGAAAAAGGGTTTTACCGATGAAGAATCCGCTCAAATTGCCATTGCCGGATTACCGCAATTTATTTCTTCAGGAGCAAAGATGATTGAGGATTGGGATGAAGACACTGTTTTCTTTTCCAATGTGGCATCTCGTTAGTTTAAAAGAAGGAGTCAAGCAGGTTGGGTTGAGGTATGAAACCCAACGAAAGCTTAAAGTAGAGAAGAAGTAAAAGAAGAAAGGGCTGTAAGTTGAGAACACGAAAGAAATTAGGAGAAATGCTTGTAAGCGCCGGGCTGTTGACTGAAGATCAATTGAAACAAGCGTTATCCGGTCAGAAAAAGGCAGGTCTGAGACTTGGGCAATATCTGGTTCGGGAGGGATTGATCAGCGAGAATCAGATCATGGACCAGATCAGCAGGCAGTTAAATATTAACAAATATGACCCCAGCAAATATCCCATAGATCAGAGCCTGGCGAATCTGATTCCCTTTGATATTGTTCAAAAACATCAGCTGGTTCCCTTGAAAAAAAGGAGGCATCTCCTCACTGTAGCCATGATGGATCCTATGGATATCAATGCTATTGATTCCACGGAGACGCTCACGAATATGGAAGTTGTGCCTGTCGTTTGTTCAGAGAAGGAATTAAACCAGCTCATTACTCTTGTATATGGCACTCAAGCCGGAGGATTGCAGCAGATCCTGGATGGAGTGGAAGAGATGGAGGTTAATGTCCAGGAAGAAACACAAACGGATGTCCGTGTAGGTTCCCTCCAGGATATGGCCGAACAGGCCCCTGTTGTCCGTATTGTGAATTCTATAATAGCGCAGGCTGTTCGTGAAGGTGCGAGTGATATTCATATCAGCCCGGAGGCGGACAAAGTCCAACTGAGATTTCGTATTGATGGGAAGCTTCATGATGTTCCATCACCCCCCAAATCTCTCATGCTTCCTGTTGTGTCACGTGTGAAGATCCTCTCAAATATGGATATCGCCGTATCAAGAATCCCTCAGGATGGGCGGTTTACTGTCAAGATGAACAAAAGGGAGATTAATATCAGGTCATCCGCGCTTCCTACCATCTATGGGGAGAATATGGTGCTGCGTCTCCTTGATATGGGTTCAGGCCTTTATTCCCTTAAGCAGCTCGGAATGTCTGATGAAGACAGGGAAAAAATAGAGGCAGTCATAGTCAAACCTTATGGCATGATACTCAGTACCGGACCAACCGGCAGTGGTAAAAGCACAAGCCTTTACGCAATCCTGGGAGAACTTAATACGCCCGATGTCAATATCATTACCCTGGAAGATCCGGTTGAATACAGGGTAGATCATATACGCCAGGTGCAGCTTAATCGCAAAGCGGGTATGACATTTGCCAGCGGACTCAGATCGATGCTCCGTCAGGATCCCGATGTCATGCTGGTGGGTGAGATCAGAGACAGTGAGACGGCAGACCTCGCGATACAGGCCGCTCTCACGGGGCATAGGGTTTTGAGCACCCTTCACACAAATGATTCGGCGGGGGCTGTTACAAGACTGACAGAGATGGGAGTAGAACCGTTTCTCACATCTTCCGTTCTTCTGGTCTCATTCGCGCAACGCCTTATGAGAACTGTTTGCCCGTACTGCAAAGAGTCATATACGCCTCCTGTAGATGCGCTAAAGGCATGGGGACTTGATAAGGTTGAAAATGCTAATTTTCAGCGGGGCAGGGGCTGTTCCCAGTGTATGAATAGTGGATATAAGGGGCGTACAGGTATCTTTGAGGTCCTGCAGATTGATGAGGCAATCCAGGAAATGATTCTCAAGGGAAAGACGGCGCAGGAGATTACACGGGGAGCAAAAAAGGCGGGGAAACTCCGAACCCTCAAAGATGATGCCATAGATAAAGTGATCCGGGGTATAACAACACTTGAAGAAGCGGCATTAACGGTTATGACGGTATAGAGAAGGATAAAAGTGTAATGCCAAGCTTTTCTTACAAGGCCATTAATCAAAAAGGCGCCTTCGTTTCCGGTGTTGTTGAAGCCGAGTCGATTAAAGCGGTTCAAGACCGACTGAACGAACAGGGATTTATTCCTTCCTCTGTGACAGAAAAAAAATTCGCCGCGTCCGGCGGTAGCGATCTCTTGACCAGGATACAGACAAAGCTGGCATCTGTCAAAATGGAAGAATTGATATTGTTTACCAAGCAGTTCAAAACCTTGCTTGTTGCCGGGTTGTCTATAGTTAAAATACTGGAGGTGCTGGGAAATCAGACACAGAACCTGAAACTTAAAAACGCTATAGCCTCCATGTCTGTAGACATAAAAGGAGGTTTTTCCCTGAAGGAAGTCTTCGGGAGACAACCCGGTATATTTCCCCCGCTGTATGTCAATATGATCCAGGCAGGGGAGTCCAGCGGTACTCTCGCAGATGTGCTTGATCGGTTGATTTATATCCTGGAGCATGAGCACAAGGTAAAATCAGATATCAAATCGGCCCTGCAATATCCGATTATTGTCATAGTTGCCCTTGGCGTGGCTTTTTTCGTACTCCTTACATTTGTTATTCCCAAGTTCGTGGGGATATTTACCAAAGCAGGTCTGGATCTTCCACTGCCAACCCTTGTTTGCCTGTATTTATACCAGTTTTTACAAAACTATTGGCATTTGTTGCTGGGCGGCCTTATTCTTGTGATTGTGGGCTTGAGATACTGGGTAAAGACCGAATCGGGACGATATGTAAAGGACGGATTAGTTCTACGCATTCCTTTAATAGGAAGTCTTTTTGTCAAGGCGGCGATGTCTCGCTTTGCAAGTATCTTCTCCATTCTGCAGGCGAGCGGTGTTGGCGTTCTGGACACATTTGATATTCTGTCCGGGACTATCGGAAACGCGGCCATAAGCAAAGAATTTTTAAGCCTGAAAGATAAGATTGAAGAAGGGAAGGGGATATCCGGTCCACT
>JAFDAR010000084.1 GCA_019313735.1 Deltaproteobacteria bacterium
GGGCTATACAGCTGAAAGCGTTATACAATTCGTTTCTATCACAACGAATAACAGTTTTGCCGTGCCTGGTTGTAGTCCTCATTTCTGGAAAAAGGGCATTTCTGGATGGGCACTCTCTAATTTACCTGGAGAAAAGGAAAACCATATCCTGGTATCTGGAAAACAGTAAATGGGTGCAACGCGTAAGGAATAATGAATACCAGTCCTGGATATCGGAACAGTATACCGTGTAGAAAATAAGGGATAGAAGTAAGAAATATAACCTCAGACGTTGCTTTTACAGTTACGGGGGTGTTCTATTTTGTAACCATTGAACCGCTCTTCGGAAATTTTCAAAAACAGGGGAGTGGTCTTCATATATCAGAGGTATCCATAGAAGGAATCCCCTCTGTCTGCACAAATCAAAAAAACCGAAAGACATTAATGCCTCCAGCATCGTAGAAAATCTTGTCCGATCCCTGACACACTTTTCAGTAAATACAACCCCTTATCGTACCAGCAAAAGCGAAATAATCATATTGCAGCTTAGGGGTGACATAATCATATTGCAATAACAAAGATAGAGCGACGTCTTGACTTCTCAACTGTTTCGTGTAAGAATCGTTCGTATAAGAATGTTTCTTACACGAAACGGTTGCGGGAGAGATTGAAAAGGTGAATCGGAACACAACGGGTCCTCAATTACCACATACCGATAGAGACAGTGAAACGGGAAAAGCTCTCGATGAAGGTCGGGAAGCGATGGAATATGAATCTGTGCCCGTGCTTCTTGGAAGTACAACCGTCGATGAAACGCTCGACCCCCGGGAGGTAGAGTTAAAAGATATCTCCCTGGAAACCTGCAGTTTCCGAATCCTGATCGCCTTGCGCCGGATCATGCATTTCGTTGATACCTATTCTAAAAAACTTGCGGTTGAACATCATATAACGGGACCGCAGCTTATCTGTCTCTATTCCATTGTGAAAGAAGGGCCACTTACCCTTTCGGACTTGGGCAGGCGGGTAAGCTTGAGTATGAGCACCGTGAATGGAATCGTTGACCGCCTTGATTATAAGGGTCTTGTTGTGCGTGAAAGAAAGGACAGGGACCGTCGCAAGGTGTTGATCACGGCAACGGATGCCGGGAAGAAACTGACATCGCAGGCACCCTTCCCCCTTCAGGATCGGCTTGCTCAGGCCATTGCAGGGCTGCCTGAACTCGAGCAGGTTTCAATTGCGCTTTCATTTGAGAGAGTGGTGGAGATGATGGAGATAAAGGTGTAACCTCCATATCTAATGATATATACCCGGGTAGTTGATCCGGGTTTTGGTTTATTCTTCAGAAAGACCATCAAGATATATCCGGCACACCAACTATCTTAAACCTGGTTCCATCCGTACCATAAATCGCTAACAAGAAAACTATACCCGTTTGCTGGGTGTTATGAGGAGCTCACAAGAAATATGACCGAGAAGATCGTAGTAAAAGATTTGTACAAGATCTTTGGCCCGCGTCCCGAAAAGGCGCTGAAACTCTACAGGGAGGGGTTCTCCAAGGATGATATCATGGAGAAGACCCGTCAGACTATCGGTGTAGCCGATGTCTCCTTCACGGTGAACGAGGGGGAGGTCCTGGTGATCATGGGGCTTTCCGGAAGCGGAAAGTCGACCCTTGTCCGCTGCATGAACCGGCTGATAGAACCGTCGTACGGAAAGATCTATCTGGACGGTGTCGATATTACCACCTTGTCCAAGGAAAAACTCCGCAAGCTGCGTCAGGAGCGTTTCGGGATGGTATTTCAGAACTTTGCGCTCTTCCCCCGCAGAAGCGTGATCAGGAACGTGGAATACGGGCTTGAGATTCAGAAGGTATCCCCGCCCGTTCGGAGGGAAAAGGCGATGCAGGCCTTGGAACAGGTCGGTCTCAAGGGGTGGGAGGATTCCTATCCGCGGCAGCTCAGTGGAGGGATGCAACAGCGTGTCGGTCTGGCACGGGCGCTGGCGCTCGACCCGGATATCATGCTGATGGACGAGGCCTTCAGCGCCCTCGACCCTCTTATACGAAGGGATATGCAGGACGAACTCCTGGATCTCCAGGACAGGGTGCAGAAGACGATCATCTTTATCAGTCATGATCTCGATGAGGCCCTGAAGCTGGGTGACAGGATCATCCTCATGAAGGACGGGAAGATCGTTCAGGAAGGCACAGCGGAAGATATTCTGACGAATCCGGCCGATGACTACGTAAAAAGATTCGTTGAAGATGTGGATCTTTCCAAGGTCATTACCGCTGAGACCGTGATGAAAAATCCGATAGAGGTGGCCAGCTTTGCCCATGACGGCCCCAAGGCTGCCCTGTGGAAGATGAAGCAGGCGGGGATATCGAGCATCTTTGTTCAGCACAAAGGCAAGCTTCAGGGACTCGTCAGCGCCGATGAGGCTGTTTTGGCACTGAAAGAAGGGGTGAAAGACCTGGCCGGTATCTTACAGACCGATGTTGTCACCGTTCCGCCCGACACGCCTGCATCGGAACTGTTTCCTCTCTTGGCGGAGTCGAGCCCGGTGGCCGTCGTGAATGCAGAGGGAAAGCTGAAGGGTGTAATAGTCAAGGGGACTCTGCTTGCAGCGCTTTCTGAAGGAGTGAGTAACAATGGAATATCTTAGAATCCCGATCGGGAAAACGATCGAGTGGCTGATTGAACTCTTTACCGAACATTTTTCGTTTATCACCATAGCCTTTTCCGATGTAACGGAAAACGGCATCAAATACCTCGTGAACACGATGATGTTTTTCCCGCCGTGGGTACTCATTGTGGCCTTTACCGGTCTTGCCTGGTTTTTGAGCAAGAGGAGAGGGATCGCCCTGTTTACCATTATCGGACTGAGCCTGATCTTGAACATGGGACTGTGGGCCCCGACGATGAGCACAATAGCCCTGGTCCTCATCTCGACGCTCATGGCGATATCGATCGGTATGCCTCTGGGAATCGTGTCGGCACTGAATCAGACCGCCTACCGGGTTATCATGCCGATCCTGGATGTGATGCAGACGATGCCGGCCTTCGTCTACCTTATCCCGGCCATTCCGCTGTTCGGCCTCGGTCCGGTCGGGGCCATATTCTCCACGGTGATCTTTGCCATGCCGCCGTCAATCCGGCTGACCTGCCTGGGGATCAGGCAGGTGCCCGTCGAGTTGATTGAGGCTGCCGACGCGTTTGGAAGCACCAAGGGACAGAAACTGCTCAAGCTTCAGCTTCCCATGGCAACCCCCACCATCATGGCTGGTATCAATCAGACCATCATGCTGGCATTGTCCATGGTGGTTATCGCCGCCATGATCGGTGCCAAGGGTCTCGGTGGTGAGGTGTGGAAGGCAATCCAGCGGCTTCAGCCCGACCGGGGATTTGAGGCGGGCATCGCCATTGTCATTGTTGCCATGATCCTCGATCGCATCATGCAGAGGATCGGCAACAAAAAAGAGGGAACCGAGACGCGATAGAAGCGATCCACACATGAAAGGAAAAAGGATCGTACCCGTTTATTGAGGAAAACTAACACAAAGAGGAGGAAGATATGAAGAAGATTGGTTTAGCAGTTATTATTCTGGCACTGGTTCTTACTATGGGCTTTTTCTCCAACGCCTCTGCGGCGAAGGGAGAGGTTGAACTGGTCTATGTCGAGTGGTCCTGCGCGACCGCCAGCGTCAATGTGGTAAAAGCGGTGTTGCAGGAAAAGCTGGGGTACACAGTTGAAATCACGCCCGTGAGCGCGGCCGCCATGTGGCAGGCCATTGGAAGCGGAGATGTGGACGGTATGACCACGGCCTGGCTCCCGGTCACGCACGCCCATTACATGGCGAAGGTGAAGGACAAGGTAGTCGATCTGGGGTCCAACTGTGAAGGCGCGGGAATCGGCCTGGTAGTCCCCACCTATGTCACGATTGATTCCATCGCCGAGATGAATGGCGTCGCTGATAAATTCGATGGCAAGATCATCGGTATCGATCCCGGCGCGGGTATCATGAGCAAGACCGAGGAGGCCATCGAGGATTACGGACTGACAAAGTTTGAACTGATGGAGAGTACCGGTGCCATTATGACGGCGGTCCTGAAGGACAAGATAAAAAAGAAGGAGTGGGTCGTGGTAACCGGATGGACCCCCCACTGGATGTTTGCCCGTTGGGACCTGAAGTATCTGAAGGATCCCAAGGGGATTTATGGTGGGACCGAGGAGATCAGGACTATCGTTCGCAAGGGCCTCGACAAGGATATGCCGGAGGTATATCGATTCCTCGATGCCTTCCATTGGAATCTGGCGGAGATTGGTCAGGTGATGGGCTGGAACGCTGACGGCGCCGAGCCCTATGAGTCAGCCAAGCGCTGGATCAAGGAAAACCCGGACCGGGTCAATGAGTGGCTGAAATAACGCTCACGTAAACTGTAACCGTTACTGGGGTGTTCAATTTCGTAATTGGTGTCACAGAAAGTGGTGATTGTTGACAATACAGGGGAGTCTCCTTCATATATTCGAGAAGACTCCCCTGTTTGCATGAATCAAAAAAGTATGCCCGTTATTGCACAACTATCTTTTTGTAACTGTTGAAGATGTACCTACCCCTTACTACTGACGAACCGTATCCTCGACAATAAAGGGTGCGGACCTCACGCCTATGCTTCCCTTTTTCACCCACACACGACATATCTTTACAGACGTTCCCTCCATTGTAACCAGGTTGGGCAGTTCTTCC
>JAFDAR010000001.1 GCA_019313735.1 Deltaproteobacteria bacterium
CCGCGGAGAGATCTCGCAATATATACCGATTGAAGTTATGATGCCATCGGTAGGGCAGGGTGTTCTGGGTATAGAACTGAGAGAAGATGACGAGAAGGCCGGAGAGCTTATCGCCCCCCTCAATCACCCGGATACCGTGGTGGAAATCTCAGCGGAGCGCGCGTTTCTCAGACGCTTGGGGGGAGGGTGTCAGGTGCCGATAGCCGGTATTGCCAGAAAACGAGGAGACGACCTGGTCATTAAGGGTCTTGTGGGGAGTATTGATGGAAGGGTCATGATTATGGACGAGGTCAGGGGAAACAGCGGTGACTGGGAGGATATGGGAAACACCCTGGCGGAGAACATACTGTCCAGGGGCGGGCGGGCTGTCTTAGACGAAATATACAAGTAGAGACCTTCGCACAACGTCCTCTTTCGCCCAATTTCCGCGTCAGGCTCAAATTTTAATCCTCGAAATACTTAATGTATTCCTGTGGTTAAAATTTTTGCCTTCTTTGAACTTGAACGAAATTGAACATTGTGCAAATGCCTCAAATAATCCCTGCCCCACGTGGCGTAGAAACAGGTAAAAAGACTGATATGAAAAAACCCGGAAAGGTATATATAATAGGCGCGGGTCCCGGTGATCCGGGTCTTATAACGGTTAAGGGGGTAGAGTGCCTGCGCAGGGCGGATGTGGTTGTGTACGACTATCTCGTGGGAAAAGAGATACTGCGGCACGCCGGAAAAGACGCGCGGCTTGTCTATGTTGGAAAGATAGGGGGGCATCACAACATATCCCAGGAAGATCTAAACCGGATACTTGTGGAAGAGGCCTTGAAGGGGAATACAGTGACCAGGCTCAAGGGGGGAGATCCATTCATATTCGGGAGGGGCGGTGAAGAGGCCGAATTCCTTCAGAAGGCGGGAGTACCCTTTGAGGTGGTGCCGGGTGTGACATCGGCGATATCCGTCCCTGCCTATGCCGGGATACCCCTCACGCACAGGGAATTTACATCCACGCTTGCCTTTGTAACCGGGTATGAAGATCCCGACAAGGGTGAGAGCCGCATCGACTGGAAAAAGATATCCACCATTGAAACCCTTGTATTTCTTATGGGTGTAAAAAACCTCTCCAGAATTGTATCCAGCCTCATGGAAAATGGCCGGAGTCCGGACACTCCTGTGGCGCTGATCAGGTGGGGAACAACCCCGGATCAGGAGACACTGACGGGGAGGCTCGGGGATATAGTTGCCCTGGCGAAGGAGAGAGACTTTTCACCTCCCGCCGTGTTTGTCGTGGGCGATGTGGTCGAGTTGAGAGAGCGTCTTGGATGGTTTGAGAAGAAACCCCTGTTCGGAAAGGGCATTGTTATTACGAGACCGGAGGAACAGTCGGAAGAGTTCGCGGCGCTTTTGAGAGAGGAGGGGGCAAGGGTTGTCTCTTTCCCGACCATCAGGATTTTGCCGCCGGAAGACTATGGCGACCTGGATCGAGCCATAGAGGATATTGAGAAATATCAATGGATTGTGTTTACCAGCGCGAATGGCGTAAGATTCTTTTTTGAGCGTTTCTGTGAGTTGAGAAATGATATAAGGGATCTTCGGGGGATAAAGATCTGTGCCATAGGCCCGGCCACACGGGTCGGCGTTGAAGGATATAATATCCGGGTGGATATGGTCCCCGAAGAGTACATCTCCGATGGAGTTGTGGAGGCGTTCAGGGGCGTGGATGTTTCGGGTGCAAATGTACTTTTGCCAAGGGCCGAGATCGCCGGAGACATTATCTCCGATGGACTCTTGGAACTGGGTGCAAATGTGGATGTGGTAACCGCTTACAGGACGGTAAACTCCGGCAAGGATGGGAAGATTGTTAAAGAGCTGATGGACAGTGGAAAGATCGACGTGATTACCTTTACAAGTCCGTCCACAGTGACTAATTTCATGGATATTATCGGGAATAAGGCAACCATTCCGAATCACATAAAGATCGCGTGCATAGGCCCGGTGACGGAAAACGCGTGCAGAACGGCCGGTCTCGGAGTCGATATCATGCAGGGGCCTTATTCGATTCCTGGTCTGGTGGACGCGATCAAGGCGAGCTTTAGACAGGGCGATTGAAATGATAGGAATTTCAAAACTATACTGTGGGGGGGTTGAACCTTCCGATGTACTTCGTTATGGGGCAGAATCGGGAAAGCTTCCCTCGCATCTTCTCCAGTTTTCCAGTGATAAGCGTCCGGTTGTGGTCTGGAATGTTACGAGAAGGTGCAATCTCAAATGTGTTCACTGTTATTCAAGTTCTCAGAACATAAAATACAGTGATGAGCTGAGCACAGAGGAGGGAAAGAATCTGATATCCGATCTGGCCTCTTTCGGATGTCCCGTGATCCTTTTTTCCGGCGGGGAACCGCTGATGAGGGAAGATCTGCCGGAGCTTGTGCAGTTTGCCGTGGACAGCGGGATGAGAGCGGTTATTTCAACAAACGGTACGCTTATAACAGAGAAAAAGGCCGCGATATTCGCCGGTATCGGTCTTTCATATATGGGTGTCAGCCTGGATGGGACAGGAGAGATTCACGACAGATTCAGGGGCGTAAAAGGGGCATTTGACGCCGCTGTCCGGGGAATCAGAAACTGCCAGGATGCGGGCATAAAGGTAGGCGCCCGCTTTACGATAACCGGAGAGAACAGCTCCGAGATCCCCGCCATATTTGATTTCATTGAAAGGGAAAATATTCCCAGGGCTTGTTTCTATCATCTGGTCTACTCGGGGCGCGGCTCCACGCTGGCCGATAATGACCTGTCGCATGCTCAGACAAGAGTGGCTGTGGATCTGATCATGGACAGGACGCGTGATCTTTTCGACAGGGGCATGCCAAAAGAGATACTTACAGTGGACAACCATGCCGACGGACCATATATCTATCTGCGCCTGCTCAGGGAATACCCCGAGAGGGCTGCCGATGTCCTGAAACTCCTCAGGATGAATGAGGGAAACAATTCCGGACGGGGGATAGGTTGCGTGAGCTGGGATGGCGAGGTGCACGCGGATCAGTTCTGGAGGGAGATCTCCTTCGGAAATGTAAGAAAACGTCCCTTCAGCGATATATGGCTGGACACATCCAACGAATTGATGGCAAAATTGAAGGACAAAAAATCTTATGTAAAGGGGCGATGCGCGGACTGCCGCTGGCTCGACGTATGTGGGGGCAATTTCCGCGCGAGGGCCGAGGCGGCGACGGGTGATATATGGGCACCCGACCCGGCCTGTTACCTGACAGATGAAGAGATAAGAGGTGATATATGAATTTTCCTGATTACCGTCCAAGAAGACTGAGAAAGACCGAGAATTTCCGGAGAATGATCCGGGAGACCGGGTTGTCGGTTGATGATCTTGTATGCCCCCTGTTTGTGACCCACGGCAGGGGAGTGAAGAACCCTATTTCTTCCATGCCGGGAAATTTTCAGATGTCGATTGATAATCTTGTGAGGGAAGTAAAAAAGATAAAAGATTCAGGCATACCCGCGATCATGCTCTTCGGCATACCCGAGGCAAAGGATGAAGAGGGTTCCGGCGCCTGGGCCGAGGATGGGGTCATCCAGCAGGCGGTGAGAAAGATCAAGGATAAGGTCGCGGATATCCTGGTCATTACAGATGTGTGTCTTTGCGAATACACGAACCACGGCCACTGCGGGGTACTCGATGGCAGCGAGGTGGATAATGACGCCACGCTGGAAGTTCTTGCGCGAACGGCGCTGTCACACGCGCTCGCGGGGGCCGATATGGTTGCGCCGTCGGCCATGATGGATGGACAGGTATGCGCGATCCGGGAAATGCTTGATAATGCGGGCTATCAGGATACACCCATTATGGCATATTCGGCCAAATATGCGTCATGCTTTTACGGTCCTTTCCGGGAAGCCGCTCAGGGGGTGCCGCAGTTCGGTGACAGAAGGTCATACCAGATGGACCCTCCCAACAGCCGCGAGGCGATCAGGGAGATCGCCCTTGATATCGAGGAGGGGGCCGACATAATCATGGTGAAACCGGCGCTTCCATATCTTGATATTATACGAAGGGCGAGAGACGAGTTTGATTTGCCCATAGCGGCCTACAATGTCAGCGGCGAATTTTCCATGATAAAGGCGGCGGACAAGCTGGGATGGCTTGATGGAGAGAAAGCCATGATGGAATCTCTCGTGTCGATAAAGAGGGCCGGGGCGGATATTATCATCACCTATTTCGCGCGGGAAGCTGCCGAACTGTTGAGGTGAAGGGTTCGGGTTTGGCGGAGTTGTCAATAATGGTTTCAAACAAACGATCTTTAATTCTGCCCCACATGCTTCGCATGGTCGCGTGGGAGGTTACCCGTGGGTGCAATCTTTCCTGCGCGCATTGCCGCGCGTCGTCGAAATACGGCCCATACGGAGGAGAGCTTGACACAGGACAATGCCTGAAACTTCTTGATGATATAGCCGCTTTCAGCTCCCCCGTGATTATCCTTACCGGCGGCGAACCCTATTTCCGCGAAGACATCTTTGAAATTGCCTCCTATGGAGAGAAAAAAGGTCTTCGCGTGGTCCTCGCGACGAACGGCACCCTCGTTACAGATGAGATTGCGCGCAAGACTCTGGATGCCGGGATAAAGAGGGTCAGCATAAGCCTGGACGGCCATGACGCGAAAAGTCATGATGCCTTTCGCGGGGTGCCGGGTGCCTTTGACAGCGCAATGGCGGGGATCGACGCCTTTAAACGGGCGGAGGTGGAGTTTCAGATCAACAGCACAATAACGAGACTCAACCGGGATCATATTGAAGACATTTTTGACCTGGCGGTAAAACTGGGTGCGGCCGCCCATCATATCTTCCTGCTGGTCCCGACGGGTCGCGGCAGGGAACTGGCCGACCAGGAAATCTCGCCGGGAGATTATGAAAAAACGCTGGGCTGGTTTTATGAGCGGAGCCTTACCTGTCCGATTCAACTCAAGGCCACCTGCGCTCCGCAGTACTACCGGATCTTCCATCAGAGGAAAAGGGAGAACAATGAAAAGCTGAAAGAGATGGAAAGCCCCCTGCATTTCATGACAAGGGGATGCATGGGGGGGAGTTCATTCTGTTTTATCTCGCATACCGGACAGGTGCAGCCCTGTGGATTCCTTGAGATTGACTGCGGACAGCTCAAGGAAAAGAAGTTTGAAGATATCTGGAATAACTCAAGAACCTTCAATGAGCTCAGAGATCTGGGGAAATACAGGGGAAAATGCGGCCGCTGCGAATTTCTGAAGGTGTGCGGGGGATGTCGCGCCCGCGCTTATGAGATTACCGGAGACTACCTTGCTGAAGAACCATTCTGCATTTATGAGCCGCGCAAAAAATGACAGCCTCTTGCCGTTTCACTCCACATCAGGAGACGGCATATAAAACATGCTTTCCATTACTCTCCTCTCTGACCCTGTCTTCTTTTAACAATTCCATGATATGCACGTATGTTTCGTTAATGGCTAAAAATTTGTCGAATTCCGACAGGTCTTCCCCAAAAATATCGAGAGAGATTTGAAACGTGGTCTTCCACCGTTCTTTCCTGATAGCATCGAGGACAAGATCCTTTCTCTCCCTGTGATGCTCCTTTATCTCGTTTACCCTCCCACTTAGATTCGAAAAGGGTGCGCCGTGGGCGGGACAGACCATTTCGACCGGGAGGTGTTTCACCCTGTCCAGGGAGGAGAGAAAATCGTTCAGGGGGCGGAAGTCGGGATCGAAGAGGTCAGGGCTGAGATTCGGGGTGATATCAGGCAAGATATGGTCGCCCGAAAGCAAAATGTTCTCATTCCTGAAATAGAAACAGTTGTGGCCGTTTGCGTGCCCCGGTGTAGGAATGGCTTCGAAGGTTCTTCCGCATGTCTCATAAATCTTGCTCGGTTTCAGAATTTCGTCCACCTCGAATGGAATGGTGGCTTTTTTAAAATGGCCGAACATCTTCGCGATGAAATCGAGTGTCTTTTCGGGAAGGCCATGCCGGTAGAGGAACTCTCTCCCCCTTTTTGCTATGAGGTCTCCATTTTTCATCCTCTCAATATGCCTTCTGCCTTCTTCAGACATATGGATGACGGCCCCGGATCTTTCCTTTATCAGACCCGCCACGCCGCAGTGATCGGCGTGAAAGTGGGTCAGGAATATTTGGCTGATGTTGCCGATCGAAAGTCCCACAGACGAGAGAGATGCTTCGAGTTCCGGCAGGGTGCCGCGAATATTAAGCCCTGTATCGAAAAGGGCGGCTTCTTTATCATGAACGATAAGAAAAACATTGACATGTCCGAGGCGGAAAGGCATCGGCAGGGTAATCATGTAAAAGCCGTCGGCAATTTCCTGAATATGATGGATAGGCGAATCAACTGTTGACATGTCACAAATCTTCTTTAATAAAAGTAGGACCCTCTGCCTATCTGAATGTTGCTCCGACCCAGATGCCGACATGGTATGTTACAGCTATGACGATCAGTGCGATGAGGATGTGTTCAGAGATCACTTTCCAGGGGTTTACCCTCTGCTCTTTGGCCATGTAGAAACTGAAGATCCCCAGCAGAAGCAGCCCCCAGGCTACACTCACAACAATTGCTGTCGCAAGCGGACATACAAGAACAGGAACAATGAATGTCATTGCAAAGATAAATTTGAATAAAAAAGTGGAGATTGTAGCTTCCCATATCTCTTTTTCAGTGTGCTTATTCTCAGATTCTTCAGAAATGTGAATACCCAGCGCGTCTGAAAACGCGTCCGCTATCGCTATCGTGATTATGCCGCCGAGAACCACAAGTCTTGATTGCGTGCCGGAATAAAGGCCTACCATCAATCCGAGAGTTGTTATTATCGCGGAGGTTAAACCGAAGCTGAGGCCCACCTTCAGTGAGTGTCTCATAGTGACTTGAAGCCTTCCATTATATTAAATTACTCCTGTAACAATCCCCGAATCACCTGAAAAACAAAAATACACACACCGTATTTTTCTCATCCAGATCTCATTAGATGCTATTTTTGTTTCTTTTTACTTGCCGTCTTGTTTTTCGGACGCAACCTGCCATGAGTTCCCCTGCAGATCTTCCCCCGCTTGCTGCGTATGTCTCCTTTTCCCACGTTTATATTCCTCCTGTCAGTGTTGGTTGTTTCCGCCGCATGGCTGCGGAAATCTTATTTGTCCCAGCCGGTTGACGGTTTTCCGATAAAGCAACCGGGAGTCGTCGACAAAAATACAGTTATTGGAAGATTTGTCAAGGATTTTTATATGGTGTGTTGGAAAACTTGCCATTTTTTGTTTTATGTTTATCTTAAGGAAGACGCTGAAACGAAAAGATTTGTATTGACTTTTTGAAAAAGAGACGGCATAGAGCACTGGAAATTTCAGGAGGTCAGGGATTAAGGAGAAAAAAATGTTATTAATAGAAGACCTGCAGGTTAAGATCGGCAACAAAAAAATTCTCAAGCATGTGAATCTGGAGATCCGGCCCGGGGAGACGCATATCCTGTTCGGTCCGAATGGATCGGGAAAGACATCTCTCCTGATGACGATAATGGGTTATCCACAGTATAAAGTTACCGGTGGGAGGATCCTGTTCAAGGGTGAAGACATTACGCATATGACGATTGACGATAGGGCGCGTCTCGGCATAGGGATGTCCTACCAGCGTCCGCCCAGCATACAGGGTTTAAAAACGCGGGGGATGGTCCAGATTTGTGCGAATAATGGAGTAGATGTTGATTCTTTGGCGGAAGAGATTAATTTTTCGGACTTTCTCGACCGCGATATTAATGTAGGATTTTCCGGAGGGGAGATTAAACGGTCTGAGCTGCTCCAGTTAATGGCCCAAAAACCCGATTTTCTCCTTTTTGACGAACCGGAATCGGGCGTTGATGTGGAAAATATTGCCCTTATCGGGAAAACAATCAGTCGTCTTCTGCAACGGGACGTGCACGCTACACACGACAAGTCGAAGAAACAGCTTACGAAAGAAAGGGACAGGATGGGACTCATTATAACCCATACGGGATTTATTCTCGATTATTTGACGGCGGACAAGGGCCAGGTTCTCTATAATGGCGCGCTGGCATGCGTGGGCAACCCCATTGAAATCTTCAAACAGATAAAAGAAGTAGGGTACGGGGAATGTGTGCGATGCGCAGCTTAGACGATATGGCCTACAAGGCGAAAGACAAAAAGGCGGGAATCGGGCCGGACATCGATCTGGACAGCTATTCTCTCGAGTCCACGACGCATACCGATGTGAAAAATTTGAATACTATACCCAGAGAAGATAGAGAAAGAATGATCCTTGCCGGTCTGGATGCCAGCGAGAAAGAGCGTGCCGGTACGTATATTCAGTGGGATGCCACAGCTGTCCATTCCGGTTCAAATGTAGACGGCCTGGAGATAATACCTATCAAAAAGGCCCTTGAAGAAATAGACTGGATAAGGGATTACTACTGGAAACTGGCGTCTGTCGACACGGACAAATATACGGCACGTGCCCGTCTCGATCTGCAGGACGGCTATGTGATACGAGCGCTTCCGGGCAAAAAGATAACACTTCCGGCGCAGGCATGTCTCTACCTTGAAAAAGAGGGTTTCAATCAGAATGTGCATAATATCATTATAGCCGAGGAGGGGTCGGAACTGCACATAATATCAGGCTGCGCGAGTGCCTCCCATGTGACTCGTGGTCTGCACGTGGGGATCTCCGAATTTTATGTGAAGAAAGACGCCAAACTGAGCTTTACCATGATTCATCACTGGGCGGAGGACGTGGTTGTAAGGCCCAGATCTGTGGGAATAGTCGAAAAGGGCGGCCTCTTCCTCAGCAATTACATCTCCATGAAACCGGTAAAATCTGTTCAGTCGTATCCGACGATATATCTTGTAGGGAAAGGGGCGGTTGCCCGTTCCTACAGTCTGCTTGTTGGAAGCCCCGGTTCGGAACTGGATGTGGGTGGACGTATTTATCTCCAGGCAAAGGATACGCGCGCGGAGATTATCTCGCGTGTTATTACCAATGGGGGTAATATTATATCCCGCGGTGATATTATAGGGGAGGTGCCGGGGGTAAGAGGACACCTGGAATGCCACGGCCTTATCCTTAATGGAGGTATTATGCACGCAATTCCCGAATTGAAAGGCCTGGTTGACGGGGTGGAGCTGTCGCACGAGGCCGCGGTCGGCAAGATCGCGCAGGAGGAAATACTCTATCTGATGTCACGCGGCCTGACCGAAGAAGAGGCAACCGCGACGATAGTGAGAGGATTCCTGAGTGTGGATGTACCCGGCCTTCCAGCGCCACTCAAGGCCGAGATAGACCGCGCGGTGGAGTTGAGTCAGAAGGATGTCATGTAGTTTTACTTGAAATTACTGGTCCGCCGGCAGTGCCCGGCGGTTAAATATAAACGCGGTGATCAGACCGGCGATAATATGCCAGATTCCCCACCATGCAACAAGAATAGCCATCCCACCCAGTCCTTCAAAAAAATTGAAAACAAGAACCAGTCCGAGGGCGGAATTCTGGATTCCGACTTCGATACATACAGCTCGCGAATCCGCTTCATCGAGTCTGAAGAGTCGGGCGGACCAGTATCCCAGGTTGAGGGCTAAGGCGTTATGGATAAAGACAAAAATAACAACCAGTCCGATAACCTTGAGGAAAATACTCCAGTTTGCCGCCAGGGCTCCGCAGACGATGGCAATGAAAAAGACAAGGGTAAAGATCTTGAACGGACGCCTGACCCTGTCCGCGAGTGTGGGGAAAATGCGTGACAAGGTGAGGCCAATGGCCAGAGGAATACCCAGGATCATGAAGATAGTTATGAATACATCCATGGGGCTGAGGCTCACCCTTCGCAAGATTTCGTCAGTGGGAGGGTAAAGGCTGCCCCACAAGGCCAGGTTGAGTGGGGTCATCACAATGGCCGCAGCCGTGGAAATAGCCGTCATGCTGATAGACAGGGCACAATTCCCTTTGGCCAGGTAGGTAATAATGTTTGACAGGTTGCCCCCCGGACACGCGGCCACCAGAATCATGCCCAGTGCTACGGAGGGTTGAGGTCGTATAAGGAGGATGAGCAAAAAGGTGAATACAGGAAGCAGGATAAACTGGGCGCCCAGCCCGATGGCAGGAGCCTTCGGTGATACAATGACCCGCTTGAAGTCTTCCAGTTTGAGGTCCAGGGCGACCCCTAACATCATGAGCCCGATTGCCATATTAACCACCATGAGACCCTGAGCATTAAAGTTAAGCCTGATCTGATCTACGGTCGCTGCATCCATAAGTTCCCCTCCTTCCGGTAGGCACGAATTATTCTCTTTTGATAGGACATTGCATTTCGGTTGACAGAGTATAAGCAGGACGGACTTTGTGTGTCAATGGAATAATGACCACAATATTAATGCAATATGGTTATGTCACCCCCTGACATGACATTTTCCCATTGCGGGAGCAGTGACTAAAAAAGTGTTGACAAGAGCACACATAATGAATAGCATTCATCAGATGAAAGACATTCATGGCAAAGCATGGAAGGGGGATGGTTGTGTATAAAGATCTGGAGAAGAAGACCGCCGTTGTTACAGGATCGGGGAAGAGGACCGGAATCGGTTACGCGATTGCGGAGAAGCTGGCTTCCTGTGGGGTGAATGTCATTATTGCCGATCTCGGGAAGACTTTCACCGGGGACATGGTAAAGACAGGCACATGGGAAGAGATGGAGGATATAGCGAGGGACCTTGCCGGTAATTTTGGTGTAAAAACCCTGGCTGTCAATGTCGATGTCACCGATAGCGAGTCGATCAGACAAATGGCCGACAGGATAGGAGAGCAGTTTGAGCGGGTTGATATCCTCTGTAATAATGCGGGCGCGTCCTTCGGTGTGCCTGACGCGGCACATACCTACGATGAAGACTCGTGGATGAAGACGATAGATGTGAATCTTCACGGTGTATTCAGGGTTTCAAGGGCGATTATCCCCATGATGACGGGGGCGGGGGGAAACATAATAAACACGGCATCAAGAGCGGGCAAAAAGCCGCCACTGTTCAACGGCGCCTACGCTGTTGCCAAGGCGGGCGTGATTATGCTTACAAAGGTAATGGCCACGGAGCTTGCGGGGGCAGGCATCCGTGTGAACGCGATCTGTCCGGGCCAGATAATGACAGATTTGGAAAGGTGGCGCTTCGGTCTGGAGGCGGAGGTTTACGGGACCACCATTGAGGAACGGGAAAAGGTGATGTGCGGAACAATCCCGCTGGGACGTATCGGTACGCCGGGAGAGGTGGCGAATCTTGTAGCGTGGCTCGCGTCTGATGAATCATCCTATATTACCGGGCAGGCGATAAATGTAACCGGTGGCCAATTGATGGAATTATAAGAATGGAGGATTAAGCGTGGAAAAAATAACCGGTGGTCAGCTGGTGGCACAGTCCCTTATCGAAAGGGGAGTCGAATATGTTTTCACGATAAGCGGCGGTCATATAACGCCGATTTACCAGTATCTTGAGGGTTCGTCTGTTAAATTGTTCGATACGCGCCATGAACAGGCGGCGGTATTTATGGCGGAGGCGTGGGGAAGGATGACGCGCAGTCCCGGCACTGCGATGGTCACGGCAGGCCCCGGATTTACCAACGCGCTTTCAGGAATAGCAAACGCGCGTCTGGCGAATTCGCCCCTGGTCCTTATCTCCGGTTGCGTCGGGCTTGAGTCAACGGAAAAACTTGACCTGCAGGACATGTGTCAGCTTCCCGTTATAAGCCCGATGGTGAAAAAGGCCTTCGTTTGTTGCAACCCGGAGAGAATCCCGGAATTCATGGACCTCGCCTATCGCACCGCGGCAAGCGGGAGACCCGGCCCTGTTTATCTTGAATTGCCTGTTGACGTGTTGAACGCGGAGGCGAATCGCGAAAAGATAAAAAAGATACATACAGATGTCAATTCGCGTCCCGCTGATCCGGATAAAGTGGGAGAATTTATAGAGATGATCGGAGAGGCGAAAAGCCCGATCGTGATCGCGGGGAGCGGGGCATGGTATTCGGATGCCGCGGAACAGCTGGTCCGATTTATAGAAAATACCGGCATTCCCGCATTTACGTCGTCACTCGGAAGGGGAACAATCCCCGATACTCACCCCCTCTGTTTCGAGTCATCGCTGGCAATCAGACCGGGAGCGGCGCTGGCGGCAAATATGACAGCCGACCTGATCATATTCCTCGGTTCGAGAATGGGATTATTTTACATATTCGGGGATATCTTCAACAAAGAGGCCAGGATTATCCAGGTCGATATCGAGCCGGAGGAAATAGGAAGAAACCGTTCCGTGGATCTTGCGGTCATGAGTGATGTCGGAGCTTTTCTGAAAGAGTGCAATCGGGCAATCGGTCAGAGGGGTACAGGGAATGAATGGAAAAGCAGATTCAGCGGCTGGGTTTCAACCCTGGAGAAGGCGAAGGACGATGGAAGGGCCCAGGCGATACCCGACTGGGAAAGCGATAATGTTCCCATACATCCGATGCGCCTCGCAAAAGAGGTGAACGGCTTTATGGACAGAGAGGATGATATCGTCGTGGCCGACGGAGGCGACACGCAGGTCTGGATGGGTATGACGAGGACGATCAGAAAGGCCGGGCATTATCTTGATTCCGGATTGTTCGGGTGTCTTGCCGTCGGTCTTCCCTATGCCAACGCGGCGAAATTGCTTAATCCCGACAAGAGGGTCTGTCTTATTATAGGCGACGGGTCGGTGGGCTTCAATTTCATGGAGTTTGAGATTGCCATAAGGAGGAAGCTGCCCATAGTTGTGGTCATCAGCAATGATCTCGGGTGGGGGATGATAAGACACAGCCAGGAGTTGAGGATAGGTCATGCCATAAAAGAAGGCACACACATAGGCCGGGTGGATTATCATAAACTGGTTGAGGCGCTTGGCGGCAAGGGGGTGTGTGTTGAAAGACCCGAAGACATTCGTCCAGCCCTTGAAGAGGCGTTTGCCTCGGGGATGACCACATGCATCAATGTGATGACTGATCCGACGGTCATAAGCCCCGGCAGCGTCGCGCTGGCAAGTCTGGGTGCATATAAGGCGGGGTGATGGTGAATATGGGTAGCGTGGGGCCTCTGTGCCCCACAGAGGGGGCACGCTACATACATCAGATTGAAATTACTTGAAAATTTCAACACAGTTATGTCCGAGAAAGGAATTGTTTAGATTATGGAGATCAGAGAAAAACCCGAGATCAGTGCTGAAGAGGGGGATGTAATACAAAAGAACACCCATTCTTTTGTATATAAGATGGGATTCTTATTATTCGCCTTTGCCCTTATGGCGGCAATAATGCTTCTTCCATCTCCCGATCCCCTGGAGAAGGGGGGAGAGCTGATACCGCTCACCTGGGACGCGAAAGCCGCCATGGCCCTGCTTGCGGCGGCAATTGTTCTGTGGATAACAGAGGTTATTCCCTTCAGCGTCACGGCGCTGCTTGTAATGCTCCTTATTCCCGTCTTCGGGATAGACACATTCAAACATGTTGTCAAACTTGGATTCGGCAACCCGATCATAGCTTTCTTTATCGGTGTGTTGATACTCTCTTCCGCGTTCACCCGTTCCGGAATGGGGAACAGGCTGAGTTACCTCATACTTTCCATAATGGGAACCAGGACAAGGATGGTCATACTCGGATTTCTTGTTGTTGGAGCCCTTCTATCAATGTGGATCACTGATATGGCGGTGGCGGCAATCCTTATGCCGCTCGGAGTTGCCATCCTCAGGCAGTCAGGGGTCAAGCCCCTGGAAAGCAATTTCGGAAAAGGTCTGATGATCTCCTGCGCGTGGGGCCCGCTTTTCGGGGGAATTGCGACACCTTCGGGTTGCGGCCCCAATCCCCTTACGATCGGTTTCTTAAAGGAACTTGCCAGTATCGATGTAGATTTTATTACATGGATGAGCATGGGACTTCCCGCTACTCTTCTGATGATACCGGCAGGCTGGCTGGTGATAACAACAATTTTCCCGCCTGAGATTGAAAGAGTTCCCATAGAAAGAGAAGATATCAGAAAAAAGCTTGATGATGCCGGGCCATTTACGGAAAAAGAGAGATGGACGCTTGTCATATTTCTGGTGACGATCTGTACATGGATTATGTCTCCATTTATAAGAGATATTACAAATGGAAGGATCGATATGCCGATGCAGGCTGTCGCGCTGTGTGGAGCCCTGATGCTGTTTCTTCCCGGAATAGAGGTGATATCATGGAAAGAGGCTCAGAGGGATGTGGACTGGGGGGGGATAGTCCTGATCTGCGCGGGGATATCGCTCGGGATGGTGGTGTACAATACCGGCGCGGCGCGATGGCTGTCATGGGTATTCTTGGGTCCCGTGGTTCAACTGCCCGGGATTGTGAGGGTGTTTGTCATTGTGCTGGGCGTAAGCCTGCTTCATCTGGCGTTTTCAAGTAATACGGTGACCGGCACGATTATCATTCCCCTTCTGATCGCGCTTGCAGCGGATCTTAACATAAACCCCTGGCTTATATGCGCGCCGGCGGCATTTACATCGTCACTGGCCTTTATTCTGGTTACCGAGACACCGACAAACATTATACCATATTCGGCCGGTTACTTCGCGATCAAAGATATGGCGAAGGCAGGCATAGTAATGACAGTTGTGGCGGCGTTGTGCGTGAGTATTTCGATACTTGCCTTCGGATAGGGTCACATCTTAATTATTAAATATTCGGCTTTTTTGATGAGCACACATTCCCGCAAAATGGGGAATATTTAATAATTAAGATGTGACCCTCCAATCTCCCAAATGGGGAATATTTAATAATTAAGATGTGACCCTCCAATCTCCAAATGAGGTGAAACATGAAAGCAGCCGTTTATGACAGCAGGGAAAAACTCGTGGTTCTGGATGTCCCCATGCCGCAATTGGGTGCAAATGAGGTCCTGATAAAGGTGGTAAACACGGGCTTTTGCGGGTCTGATCACTCTATGATAGAGAGTGGCAGCCTGAAGGATGGAACCATAATCGGGCATGAAGTAAGTGGCACGGTTACGGATATGGGCGGTGATGTAAAGGATGTGGAGACGGGGTCCAGGATCATGATTCGTCCCACTTATTGCGGAAGATGCAGGGAATGCGGATCGGGCAAACCATATCTGTGTCAGGTTGACAGACGCACCATAGGCCTGGGGGATTTCCCGGGAGGCTTTGCCGAATATCTCAAGGTGGATCCCCGGATGCTGATCCCGATCCCGGAAGGGGTGGATTCGCAGAATGGCACGCTCGCCGAGACCTTCGCGGCATCTCTGCACGGGATACGATGTTCCGGGAAAGAGGGAGGATCGGCGCTGGTAATAGGTGGAGGTTCCATAGGACTTGCCCTCGTCAGGCTGTTGAAGATTATGGGTTTTGGCCCGATCGCCCTGTCCGAGCCTGTGGAAGAAAAGAGGATTCTCGCGACAAGTTTCGGGGCGGACGCAGTCGTGGACCCGTTTAACGAGAATCTGATTCTGAGAACAATGGATGAAACAGGTGGCGCCGGTTTTGATACGGTATTTGAGTGTTCCGGCCTGGGAGAGTCTGTTCAAACGGCTGTGAACGCCGCGGCGAATGGCGGAACGGTGTGTGTGGTGAGTATCATCATGCAGAACATTGAAATTGTTCCTGTTGTGCTTAACTTCAAAGAGGTCTGGCTTACGGGTTCATACTCGAATACACATGAGGAAAACATCCGGTGTCTCAGATGGATGGCGGAGGGGAAAATAGATGGAAGACCGCTTATCACGGATTATACAGGCCTGGATGACCTGCCCCATGTATACAGGGAGCGCATAGATACCGGCAGGGCGATAAAGGTAATGCTGAAGATCGGGGAAGAATTTTGATGGCTTTGTAAAAAGTTCAAAGCACCCCCTCTCCCTTGATGGGAGAGGGGGTGGGCGAGGGTGATAAAGCTGGTATTCCAACAAGTTACATCCCCCTCCTCTTGGTCCCCTTCCGCCAAGGAAGGGGAAATAGGACTTTTTACGAGTGCATCAATTTTGAGGTTGGGATAAAAGATGGGATCGACAGAGAGACGACAAAGGGAAAAAGAACAGAGAAGAGAGCAGATATTGGATACGGCGCGCAGTCTCCTGTTCAAGAAGGGCATCGATGCGACTTCTATGAATCAGATTGCGCGAAACGCGGAACTGAGCGTGGGCACCCTCTATCTGTATTTCAAAAACAAGGAAAGCCTCTTTGCGGCGCTGCAGGAAGAAGGGCTTACGCTGCTCTGCGATAAGATAAAGGAGGAGAGTGAAAAAGGTTTAACCCCCCGGGAGAAGCTTGAGAAGGTGGCGCTTGCATATCTCGATTTCAGTGAGGAACACCGTAAGTACTCTGACATCATAAATTACTTTCTGACTTCGCCGGAGATGGTATTTCCTCCCCCCCTTAAGTCCAGAGTCGACAAACATGTCAACAGGATCCTTTCAGTTGTTGAAGATATACTGAAGAAAGGAGTTTCAAAAGACGCGGACGATAGAGAGATAAGGCGTCTAACAGTCGTGTTCTGCTCAAGTCTTCACGGCATGCTGCAGTTCAAGAAACTGCGAAGCACCGTCCTGCAGGGAGAGGATTTTCGGGATCTGTACATGTACAGCTTCGACTGTATCGTGAGATCATGTTTGTTCAAGGGATAATTGGAGTCAGACTCGATTTAATCCATCCACAACATAAAACCCCCGGATAGAACTGGAACTCAAGATATTTCGCACGTCGCCGCATCACATCGAGCATCTCATTAAGACTTGCTTCTTACATAATGTTCTAAAATCTCTTGACATTTCACAGCTTTTTGTTGAATATGCAGAAGTCCTAACAAAAAACAAAGCGTGTTTCGTAAGAAGTCGTCACTCCGGTGAAAACCGGAGTCCCGATTAAGCACACAAAAGGCCCTGAAAATGGCAGTTAATCACAAAAACCCCGTATCTCTTAAACTGAGGCGGGGTTTTTTATTATGAGTAAGGCACGTATAGTCAATAACTGATTCTTGAAAAGTAAAAATGACAAATAACACCAACATAACCCCATACCACGCAAAATATTTTGCCTACGAACTGACAAAGCGCAGCTCGTCGAACAGTATTGAAAAGCTTGCCGCTTCTCTTCTCGATGCACAGGTAGATTTGAATCCGCATCAGGTGGAGGCGGCCTTATTTGCCTTCAGCTCTCCTCTTTCAAAAGGCGCAATACTGGCCGATGAGGTAGGGTTGGGAAAGACCATTGAAGCAGGTATGGTTATTTCCCAGAAGTGGGCGGAGCGGAAGAGAAAGATCCTGATCATCGTGCCGTCTAACCTGCGTAAACAGTGGAATCAGGAATTGCTGGACAAGTTTTTTATCCCTTCACTTCTACTGGAGACACCCTCTTTTAATCAGGAAATAAAAAGGGGGAATCTAAACCCTCTTGTTCAAGATGAAATCGTCATTTGCTCATACCATTTCGCGCGGGCGAAGGAACCTTATATCGCTCAAATCGACTGGGATTTAGTGGTAATTGACGAAGCCCATCGTTTACGAAATGTCTACAAGCCGACAAACAAGATTGCCAATGCCATCAAAAGGGCTGTTGCTCACGCGCCCAAAATTCTTTTGACGGCAACACCGCTCCAGAACTCCCTTTTGGAACTCTACGGCCTGGTCAGTATTATTGATGATTATACCTTCGGAGATCTCAAGAGCTATAAAAATCAATTCACGCGGATTACCGGTGACGATATCTTTTATGATCTCAAAGAACGACTCAAGCCTGTGTGCAAGAGAACTCTTCGCAGACAGGTTCTGGAATACATAAAATTCACAAACAGAACAGCAATTACGCAGGAATTTTTTCCCACCCTGGAAGAACAACAGCTCTACGATCTTGTTTCATCCTATCTGCAGCGTGATAATCTCTATGCCCTTCCTCCAAGTCAGCGGTCGTTAATGACCTTGATTCTCAGGAAACTCCTGGCGTCATCAACCTTTGCTATTGCAGGGACATTAGAGGGCCTGGCTTATAAACTGGAAAATGAGTTAATAAGAAGCAATCAGCAGGAGGAAATACAAACAACCATTTCCAAAGATTATGAAACCTATGAAGAAATAGACGACGAGTGGCAAGATCAGGAAGAAAATGGAGAGGAATCTCTTGATGCAGAAGAAAGGCAATACACCCCCGAAGAGATAAAAGAGATTGAGGAAGAAATTCGTGACCTGAGAGAATTTCACAAGCTTGCACGCTCCATCATGCGCAATGCAAAAGGCGGGGTTCTGCTTACGGCCCTGAAAAACGGGTTTGCAGAGGCGGAGCGGTTGGGCGCAAACAAAAAGGCCCTCATATTTACCGAATCGCGTCGCACACAGACCTACCTGCAGGAAATTCTCGAAAAATCCGAGTATGCAGGAAAAATCGTCTTATTCAACGGCACCAACGCTGATCCAGGATCGCGTGAAATCTACCAGAACTGGCTGAATAAAAATCAAGGCACTGATCGGATAACCGGATCAAAAACAGCCGACAAAAGAGCCGCAATTGTTGATTATTTCAAAGATGAAGCAATCATTATGATAGCCACTGAAGCAGCCGCGGAAGGACTCAACCTGCAGTTCTGTTCACTGGTTGCCAATTATGACCTTCCGTGGAACCCCCAGCGTATCGAGCAGAGGATAGGCAGATGTCACCGGTACGGCCAGAAATATGACGTCGTGGTTGTCAATTTCCTCAACAAAAAGAACGCTGCGGATCAGCGTGTCTATGAACTCCTATCGGAAAAATTCCAGTTGTTCAACGGCGTTTTCGGGGCAAGTGACGAGGTCTTGGGGAGCATTGAATCAGGCGTTGATTTTGAAAAACGCATCGCCCAAATATACCAGAACTGCCGAACACCCGAAGAGATACAATCCGCATTTGATCAGCTACAAGCAGAACTGGACGAGCAGATCGAAGACCGATTGAAGACAACGCGTCAGAAACTCCTGGAAACCTTTGATGAAGAAGTGCATGAAAAGTTGCGTGTCAATCTCCAGGAAAGTCATGAGTATTTGAACAAATACGAAAACTGGCTCTGGCAGATTACACGGTTTTACCTCGATTCGTATGCCCGTTTTGACGGCGGAAAACACTCCTTTACTCTGATTGAAAATCCCTTCCCCAACGAAAAGATACACCCCGGCCCATATAGGATAGGCAAAAACATCGAGGACGCCAATATCTATAGAGTTGGGCATCCATTGGCACAGCGTATTATTGAGCGATGCAAAGAAAAGAAATTGCCGGATACTGAGCTGGTATTCGATTATTCAGGAACACCAACCAGGATATCTATACTGGAACCGCTTGTCGGAAAGATTGGCTGTCTCTCTGCCATGAATTTGACCATAACCTCCTTTGAAACGGAAGATTATGTGATATTAGCCGGCGTATGTGATAGCGGTATGGAGCTGGAAGAAGAACAATGTATGCGTCTTTTATCCGTGCCTGTAAAAAACGAAAAACCGGTTAATGGCTCATTGAATAATAAAATCCTGGATGATATTCAAAGAAAGAAACAAGCAGAAATTATAGATGATATTGCAATCAAAAATGCTGTTTGTTTCGAAGAGGAGATGGACAAGCTTGATAAATGGGCAGAAGACAGAAGAACTTCCCTGAAACTGATTCTCAAAGAGTTTGATGATCAGATCAGGGAATACAAGCGAAACGCCCGCACGGCCCACAACCTGCCGGATAAACTCGTTGCCCAGAAGAAAATACGCGATCTGGAAAAGAAGCGGGATGCCGCGTGGCGCGAGTACGACATTGCCGGAAGAGATATTGAAAAACAGAAAGACAATCTGATAGATATGATAGAAAAAAAGCTCAAGCAAAATGTGACCATCGAGAAACTGTTTACCATTCAATGGAAGGTAGCATAGGAGAAGACTATGGCGGATATCGAAAAACTCGACCTTAAGAGCAAAAACATCACCGATGAGCAGAAGACAAAACTGAAGGAGCTGTTTCCGGAGGTCATCACGGAAGGCAGGATCGACTTTGAAAAGCTGCGATTGACCCTCGGCGATGAGATCGACGAAGGGGAAGAGCGTTTCGGCATGACATGGCCGGGGAAACGGGACTGTTTCAAGGTGATTCAGGAACCCAGCATCGGTACGCTGAAACCCTGCCGGGAAGAGAGCGTCGACTTTGACGCGACGGAGAATCTCTTTATCGAGGGCGATAACCTTGAAACACTCAAACTGCTGCAGAAGTCATATTACGGCAAGGTCAAGATGCTCTACATCGATCCGCCCTACAACACAGGCAATGAATTTATCTATCCCGACAAATATTCCGAATCGCTGGAGACCTATCTGGCCTATACCGGGCAGGTGGACGATGAGGGGAAAAAGTTTTCAACCAATACCGAGGCTGACGGGCGGTTTCATTCCAAGTGGTTGAACATGATGTATCCGAGGTTGTTCCTGGCAAAGAATTTGTTGAGGGATGATGGGGTTATCTTTATTTCCATTGATGATAATGAAGTGAAGAATTTAAGAGCGTTATGTGATGAAATTTTTGGAGAAGAAAATATTATCTCACAATTTGTTTGGAGATCAAGATTAGGGAAGGGAGGGACAGCAAACCAAGTAGCCAACATTCACGAGTATGTTATTGTCTATGCTAAGTCAGCAGAAAAAATAGAATTTCGTAGAGATGTAAAAATCAGTAATGGCGGCAGAGAGAGACTTCGGCAGTGGGGACAAGGTGATAGACGAGAAGATAGGCCATCAATGTATTATCTTATTACTGGACCGAATGGAGTAAATGTTTTTCCCATTAAGCCTGATGGTACTGATGGGCGTTGGAGGATTGGGAAAGAAAAGATGGAGATACTCTTATCTGAAGGACTTGTTGAGTTCGAAAAGCGAGATGATGGCTTATATGAAGCATATAGAACAATTGAAGCGGGCAGGGAAACATTCTCGGCTGTGGATTCTATTCTATCAAATGAGAATGCCTCGACGACCGCCGGTGGAAGCAAGGAGCTAAAAGCACTTTTTGATGGAGAACAGTATTATGATTACCCCAAACCGTCAACATTAATTGAATATCTTGTTGGGCTCTGTTTAGCTAAGGATGCCGTCATCCTCGACTTCTTCTCCGGTTCCTGCACTACCGCCCACGCTGTTCTCGATCTTAACAAAGAGGACGGCGGCAATCGAAAATTCATCATGGTCCAACTCCCAGAACCATGCGAAGAAAAATCAGAAGCTTATAAAGCAGGGTATAAAAACATTGCCGATATCGGCAAAGAACGCATCCGCCGGGTTATAAAGAAAATCAACAAAGAGAAAGAAGGTACACTCGATTTTGGAGATTCAAAGCAGGATCTCGGCTTCAAAGTATTCAAGCTCGAT
>JAFDAR010000085.1 GCA_019313735.1 Deltaproteobacteria bacterium
CGGAGAGATTATCAGTGCCGACTCAATGCAGATTTACAGGCACATGGATATAGGCACCGCAAAACCTTCCCCCGAAGAGAGGCTTCGTACACCCCATCACCTGATTGATATTGTAAATCCGGATGAAGAATTCAACGCCTCGATGTTTGTGAAAAAGGCCGATGAGGCGATTGAGCTTCTTCACAGCAGGCATAAAAGGGTGTTTGTGGTGGGCGGCACAGGATTGTATCTAAACGCCCTGCTCGGCGGGCTTTTGAATGCCCCCGGCGCTGACGGGAAACTTCGCGATTCTTACAGAAGAGATGCCGCGCGATATGGAAAAGGACATCTTTACAAACAGTTGAAGGAGATAGACGCGGCAGCCGCAGAAAAAATACATCCGAATGATCTTGTCAGGACAATCAGGGCGCTTGAGGTCATGGAACATACCGGGCAGTCCATTGCCGAAATACAGGGGGCACACAGGTTCGGCAACAATCCCTATGATTGCGTGAAGATAGGCCTTAATATCGACAGGAGCCTTCTGTATGACAGGATAAATGACAGAGTTGAAAAAATGGTGGCGAACGGACTTGTGGAAGAAGTGGAAAGGCTTATGGATATAGGTTATGATGAATCAGTCAGGCCGATGCAATCCATGACCTACAGGAATGTTGTTTCCTTCATCAGAGGGAAACAGAGCGAGCAGGATATGGTGAGATTGATCAAACGTGATACGAGGCACTATGCCCGGAGGCAGTTGACATGGTTTAAGAGAGACCCGGACATCAAATGGTTTGCCCCTCAGGATGAAAATATGATAGGTAGCGCAATTGAAAATTTGTATGAGTAGTTTGTAGTTATAATAAATCAAGAAGGACACGTTATGGAAAAAGAAGAATTGAGCAAGTCTTATGAATCTTATGATGTTGAGGAAAAATGGTACCGGCGCTGGCTTGATGAAGGCCTGTTCCGGGCGGAGGATAAAAGTGACAGGAAACCATTCTCGATAGTTATTCCTCCACCGAATGTTACCGGGATACTCCATATAGGGCACGCGCTGAATAATGTCCTGCAGGACATTATCGTAAGGTACAAAAGAATGGATGGTTACAATACGCTCTGGATGCCGGGAACTGATCACGCGGGGATAGCCACTCAGAATGTGGTGGAGCAGGACCTTGCCAGAGAGGGAACGACAAGGCACGATATAGGGAGAGAAAAATTTATAGAGAAGGTATGGGAGTGGAAGAAAGAATATGGCGGTGAGATCATAAACCAGCTGAAAAAGCTGGGGTGTTCCTGCGACTGGTCCCGGGAGCGATTTACCATGGATGAGGGCCTTTCCAGGGCGGTCAGGGAAGTTTTTGTACGGCTCCATAAAGATGGCCTGATATATCAGGGCGATTATATCGTTAACTGGTGTCCAAGGTGTCATACAGCCATATCCGATCTTGAGGTTGAATATGAAGAAGAAGAAACCAGTCTCTGGCATATACGATATCCCTATGCACGACACGTCCGGAGACCATGCTGGGCGATACTGCCGTTGCGGTCAATCCCGATGACGAAAGGTATGCCGGTATTATAGGGAAGAGCGTAATCCTCCCCCTTGTAAACAAAAGAATACCGATTATCGCGGATGATTATGTGTCCAGAGAATTCGGTACCGGTGCGGTGAAGATAACGCCTTCAGCAGACCCCAATGACTTTGCCATGGCGCAGAGACACGATCTTGATATAGTCACTATTATGGACGACAATGCCATTATCAATGAAAATGGTGGGGCATATCAGGGACAGGACTGTTACACGTGCAGGGAAAATATCGTGGAGGATCTTAAAAAGACAATATTGGCCGTTGTTACAGGTGTAAGACTGTTGTGGAACCCGCGGTGTCCAAGCAGTGGTTTGTCAAGGTGAAACCCCTGGCAAGAACCGCCATCGCCGCGGTTGTGAAGGGCGAGACAAAGATTATTCCTCCCACGTGGGAGGCCACATATTTTGACTGGATGGATAACATAAGAGACTGGTGCATTTCCAGACAGATATGGTGGGGGCACAGGATACCGGTATGGTATTGCGATGATTGCGGCACTCAGGCAGGATGAGGATGTCCTGGATACATGGTTCAGCTCTGCTCTCTGGCCATTCTCGACTATGGGATGGCCCGACAAAACGCAGACGCTTGAGACATTTTATCCCACTTCACTCCTTGTGACCGGGTTTGATATTATATTCTTCTGGGTGGCCAGGATGATAATGATGGGACTTTACGTTATGAAGAAGGTCCCCTTCTCGGATGTTTATCTGCATGCCCTTGTTCGCGACGAAAAGGGCGAGAAGATGAGCAAATCAAGTGGAAACAGCGTGAATCCACTGGAGATGATCGACAAATATGGCGCGGATGCCCTTCGTTTTACCCTGGCGGCCTTTACCGCGCAGGGGAGGGATGTGAAGATGTCTGAGGAACGCATCAAGGGATACAGGCATTTTGTAAACAAGATATGGAACGCGGCCAGATTTTCTCTGATGAATCTTGAAGATTATGCCGGAGAAACCGCGCTGGAAAGGGAGGAATATTCGCTTTGTGACAGATGGATCAAAGACAGCCTTAACAGCACAGTGGCGGATGTCAGAAAGGCCCTTGACGAATATCGGTTTAACGATGCCGCGGGCAGAATATATCAGTTTATCTGGCATGAGTTCTGTGACTGGTACCTTGAGTTGATAAAGCCTGCTCTGTATGACAAACAATCACGACAGAAAAAACTTGCCGCGCAACAGACATTGCTCTCAGTATTGAAGACAGCCCTCCAGCTCCTTCATCCTTTCATGCCCTTTGTCACAGAGGAGATATGGCAGAAATTGACAACAGATGAGGGATGTATAATGGTAAGCAAATTCCCCGAGCAGGATGATTCCCTCAGGGATGAAGATGCCCGCGGTCGTATGGAGATTGTTAAAAACATTATAAACAGTATCAGGAATATAAGGGGTGTAATGAATATCAGCCCTTCAAAGAAGTTGAAGGCACTTGTTTCCGCCTCCGATGGTGATATGCTGTCCATTATAGAGGCAGGCAGGGACTATATAAGAGACATCGCGAAACTGGAAGACCTGGCGATAGAGCAAAATGCCAGGGAGCCGAAGGGGTCTGCGACAGGAGTAGTAGGCTCCGTCAAGGTGTATGTATTACTTGAAGGTGTTGTTGATATCGCGGCCGAAAAGGCAAGGCTGGAAAAGGAAATGAAAAAGCTTGATAAAGACCTCGGTTTCGTCTCCAAAAAACTGGGGAATAGGGATTTTATGGAAAAGGCATCCGGGGATATAGTTAAAAAGGAAGAAAGTAAATTCAGAGACCTGAAGAAAAAAAATGCGGTACTGGAAGACGCTCTGGACAGGCTCTGTAATATAGCGTGAGGATTATCATGATTTCAGATATCAGATTAAAGGAACTTATCCGGACAGCGCTTGATGAAGACATAGGGTCGGGTGACCTTACCACGTCAGTTATTCTTACAGGTGATGAACCCGGTGTCGCGCGGGTGATTTCGAAGGGAGAAACCATAGTCGCGGGTATCGATGTTTTCAGAGAGGTATTCCATGTCCTGGATTCATCTCTGGGTTTTGAGATGTATTTCTGCGATGGCCAGCCGGCGGGGAAGGGGGATGTCCTTGCATGTATATCGGGTAGCCTGAAGACCATCCTCCTCGCGGAACGCGTGGCGCTGAATCTTTTTCAGAGGATGTGCGGGATTGCCACGATGACACACAGATATGTTGAAGAAGTGAAGGGCACCGGGGTCAGGATACTGGATACGAGAAAGACAACGCCAGGCCTGAGAAGTCTTGAGAAATACGCGGTAAAAACAGGAGGGGGATTTAATCACAGATTCGGCCTGTATGATGGCGTGATGATCAAGGATAACCACATAACCGCCGCGGGGGGTATCTCGAATGCCGTAAGAAAAGTGGTTGGGAATATTCCACCTACTATAAAGATCGAAGTAGAGGTGAAAAACCTTCAGGAGGTCGAAGAGGCCCTTGCCTCGGGAGTCGATATAATCATGCTGGACAATATGGGGACAGGTGAGATGAAAAAAGCGGTTTCTCTCATCAATGGAAGGGCGCTGGTCGAGGCCTCGGGGAATGTCACCCTGTCGAATGTGAAGGAGATCGCGGAAACCGGGGTGGATTTTATATCCGTTGGAGCTCTTACCCATTCCGCTCCCGCCGCCGATATATCACTTGTGTTCAAGTAAATACTCAGGTTGTTTAGACTGCAGGCTGAAGGCTGAAGGCATTCAGGCGCAGATGTTCCCCGAACAGGCCGTGGCACGGATTATGGACCAAAGTTTTAATAAAACCAATCTAAAGAAGCTCGTTTCCGGCGGTCTTATAGGAAACAGGATTCACTTTTTTGACGAGATCGATTCAACAAATAACCATGCGGTTTCGCTTGCCGGGAATGGGGCCGGCGAAGGTGAAGTGGTAATAGCCGATTGCCAGACAGCGGGAAGGGGGAGATTGAGAGACAGGATATGGCATTCACCTCCCGGCAGGAACCTGTACACATCCATCATATTAAAGCCTGATGTACAGCCCGCTCATGCTCAGGGCCTGACCCTTGTTGCCGGAGTAGCGGTGGCCGAATTGCTCTCAGCTTATTGCCCTGTCGCGCTCAAGTGGCCCAACGATATACTCGCAGGGGGCAGAAAGATTTCCGGTATCCTGACGGAAATGAGGATCAGGGGCCGGGATGTTGATTTTGTTGTTGTGGGAATCGGCATTAATATAAATATGGAAGCAGATGATTTTCAGGGGGAGCTTCTCGGTATATCCACATCGCTGAAGGAGCAGACATCAAACAGTGTTTCACGTCTTGACCTTACCGCCGGTTTGTACAGATCGTTCGAAAAATGGTACAGGACATTTATTGATGAGGGGTTTCTCCCTGTAAGAGAGCGATGGATGGAATATTCGGATATAATCGGGAAAACTATCGAGGTGACAGACAGGAGTGCTGTACAGAGTGGTACATGCCGGGGAATCGACAGTAAAGGTATGCTTCTGCTCGGCGATGAGGAAAACAGGACAAGACGTGTTCTGTCCGGAGATGTAAGCGTAACGAAAAACGGGTGATAAATTATGCTTTTGGTTATCGATGTAGGAAATTCAAATACAGTTGTCGGCCTCTATGAAGGAGATGAGCTGGTAAACCACTGGAGAGTTCGTACCGTTGTTGATCACACCATTGATGAATATGGAATGTTGATATTGAACCTCTACAGGACGAGCAAAGTCGGATCGAGCTCTATCAGCAGCGTTATTATATCATGTGTGGTTCCATCCATGCTGAATATACTGGAACCCCTCTGTAAGAAGTATTTTCATATTACTCCGCTCATCGTAGGCCCGGGCATAAAGACGGGTATGCCGATATACTATGACAATCCGAAGGAAGTAGGAGCTGACAGGGTTGTCAACGCCGTTGCCGCTCATGAGAAATACGAAGGAAATCTTATCATTGTGGATTTCGGCACAGCGACTACCTTTGATTATGTTACGCAAAAGGGAGAGTACATGGGCGGGTGCGTAGCGCCGGGTGTTGTTATATCAAGCGAGGCGCTCTTTGAGAAGGCCTCCAAGCTGCCGACGGTTGAATTAAGCAGACCTAAATCTGTAGTTGCCAAGGATACTGTGAGTAGTATGCAGGCGGGTATCATGTTCGGTTATGCTGGCCTTGTGGACGGCCTTGTGGATCGCATAAAGAAAGAGACAAAGACGGAGTCCACAGTTATCGCAACCGGCGGGCTGGCGAGTGTCATAGCCGCGGAAACCAGCAGCATTGATCTTGTCGATGAGATGCTTACGCTGGAAGGACTTAAGATAATCTATTCAAGAAATGTGTAATTCCGTCCATTTTTTCAGCGCAGCGATAGAGCGCCCGGCATAAAGCCTGCCCCTTTCTTTCTTTGGCGCCCGGCCTTCAAGCGGAGTAAAGAGACCAAAGTTCACATTCATCGGCTGAAAGGTTTTATAGTCGGCGTTTGTGATATGGCTCAGAAGTGCACCCAGAGCCGTTGTTCCCGGTGGTTCCTCCATATCTCTTCCCTCTATATGCCGGCAGACGTTTATGCCTGCCATCAGTCCCATAGCCGCCGATTCCACATATCCTTCGACGCCCGTAATCTGTCCCGCAACGAAGATGTTATCATCAGAACGAAGCTGAAGTGATTTTTTGAGCAGGGCGGGAGAATTTATGAAGGTGTTGCGGTGTATGCTCCCATATCTCGCGAAGGCTGCCTTTTCCAGCCCCGGTATCATCCTAAGGATGCGCCTCTGCTCAGGCCATGTCAGTTTTGTCTGGAATCCCACCATGTTATAGAGAGTCCCTTCGCTGTTTTCCTGCCTGAGCTGAACTACGCCGTAAGGTCGTTTCCCTGTTTTCGGATCTGTAAGACCCACCGGTTTCATCGGACCGAAGAGCAGGGTTTTTGGTCCTCTTCTCGCGAGGACTTCAACAGGAAGGCATCCTTCAAAGCAGTGCCTGTCCTCAAAATCCCTGAGAGGCACTTCACTGCCGCCCGATAACTCCGTCCAGAACCTTTCGTATTCATC
>JAFDAR010000086.1 GCA_019313735.1 Deltaproteobacteria bacterium
GGTACCCTGACGATTGTCAGGGGTAAAGGTTCCTCCCATCATGCTTGAATAAAGGCACTCTCAAGGATAATTAAGTATCACGTCCCCGGAATTCGTTCCTCGATTATCCTTGGGGTGACAAATATCAGTAACTCCCTCTTATCATTACTGACTGTTTTGGACTTGAACAGCCAGCCCAGGACGGGAATATCAGATAGCCACGGAACACCTTCTACCGATTCACTTGTAACAGTCTTATAAACGCCGCCGATGACGATTGTGTCTCCATCCGTGACAACCACCGTGGATTCCACGCTGCTTGTCTTTATCGGGGGTTCACCACTTCCTTTTGTCCAGTCCGCATAATCGTTGTTAGCGTTCATCTCTATGGATATCCTACCCTCAGGGGTGATCGTGGGTGTCACTTCCAGTTTCAGAACCGCTTCCTTGAACTCCGTTGATACTTTTCCGTTATCATCGACGGCCTTATAGGGGATTTCCTCTCCCTGCTTTATCGTGGCCTTTACGCCATCAAGCGTGGTGACTTTGGGGGATGAAATAATCTTGCCATCACCATTAGTCTCCATTGCCTGTAGCTGGGCATCGAGGATCATCTTGCTTGTCCCGAACAGCAGGCCGATTGCCGGTGTGGTAACAGCGGTAGCCGATGGAAAATTGACCGCTACACTACTGCTTGTTAATCCTATCCCGCTACCTGGGATTGTGGTCACGGTCCCCGAGGATGAGCTCCCAATTCCAGCGGCGAAATTCCCCGACGAAAAACCAGCCCCCCATTTGACACCCAGTTCCTCGGCAAAACTTGTGCTCACTTCTACTATCTTCGCCTCTATCGCGATCTGCTTGAGTGTGCCCTGAGTCACATCTTTTTTCTGCTGTTCCTCTTCGGCCTTCTTGAGTTTCTCAAGAGGCAAAACGGTTATTACCTTCCCCGTTTGTTTCTTCCCGAGGGCGTTTACTTCCAGAATAGTATCCAGGGCCTGATCCCAGGGGATATCTTTCATGTGTGCCGTCACTTCAGCTTTTACATCGGGACCCGCGACGATACTGAATCCGCTTATCTCCGCTATCAGCCTGAATACACTTTTTATATCGGCGTCCTGAAAATCGAGGGTCATTTTTTCACCGGTGTACCGGCCGGCTTTTTCCGGCTGCAGGACAACCTCCCGGGGGGTGATCTCTATGGTCTCTGGCGCAGACACAGGTTTGATCTTGGGGGAATATTCCGCGGTGGGTGTCGCTGCGTAGGACAGGGTTGAGACATCAAAATCAACAATCACCTTTGTGCCGTCTTTATTGTATCTGTAAGGAACCATCCTTTTCAGGAGCACCCTGGCATATGCCTCGTTTCCCCCCCTTGTCGTCTTCTGATAAAGGGTTACCCCTTTAAGGTTTTTCAGCTTGCCTCCGCTGTATTCTTTTTCCATCCCCTCGGGAATAGATACACCCCGCAGCTTTATCACCAGAGCATTGCCTGATTCCCTTGATATGTCAAAATCGGGGGCATCTGAAAGGAGTATGGACACCCTCTCTTTCCCATGCATCTTTTCAAGTACCACGCCTTTGATATAGGCGCCGGCATTTTTCACAGCCTGCTCCTGCGCGGAAGAAACTCCCGCGGGAGTTTTATTGCTGACGGTTGCACAGCCGGACAGGACCAGAAGGCCTGTCAGGAAAGAAAGGGTAAAGAAAAGTATTTTTCTCTCTGGCTTCATGGATTCCCCCCATTTTTTCTAAGTGTAAGGATGATACGTTCCGTATTTGTGTTTCCCTCAAAATCTTTTATCTTCTCCAACACTACCACACTGTCGGAAAGTATCTTTATCACCCTGCCTTCATTTATTCCTATACGGGTGTTCCTGCGGAGGAGATAACGTTTCCCTTCCGGGGTTTCCACCATGGCAAACCTTTTGGCCCCGGTCAGAACAATGCCGGTAAGGCGAAACTCTTCTGTACTGAATCTCTGGAGAGGAGGGATGAAAGCGGCCCGTTCTTCGATTAGTTGCGTGTCCGGCGCTTTTCCAGCAGATTTACCCTTTTCTACTATCTTGATAAAAGGTTTAAAGGGGTCCGGTTTCCCCTCCGGGTTATATCTGTAAGTCCCGGTATCCACATCCCCGGGGTCGGCACAATACACCACGGCGGTCACGGGAAAGAGAAACAGCACGACAAGCGCTGCCGCAACCCATTTAAACGGATGGTTACTTCTTTTTTTCGTCCGGTTTTGCATTCGTACCTTCCAGAAACATGTATATCTTCATTGAACAGCCGGCCCTGAGGATGTCTTCTCCGGCGGTTTTTCCTCCCCTTTTGATTTCAACATCCGTTATGTTGGCTATGCGCGGAAGATTCGCCACGCTGTCGAAAAAAACAGCGATATCATTATACTTCCCCTCAACTGTAATCCTGACCGGTATCTCCGCGTAGAATTCCTTCGAGACGGGGGCTTTAGGCTCGAAAAGCACAAAATCGAGTCCCGCGTCTCTCCCGGCTTCGGAGACAGATGTGAGAAGGTGGGGAATTTCTTTCCGCTCCGGAAGCTTGGCCAGGATTATTTGCAGAGTGTCCTCCAGCCTGGCTATTGCTTTTTTATGCTGTTCTATCTGCCCTGCTACCCGCTGACTTGTCACTATCTGTCTGCTGATATTTTCCAGATCTTCACCCAGTTTAGCCTTCTTATCGAAGGCGGGTTGAAGAAGGTAGAACCAGTAGAAATATACCAGAAGGAGAAGCAGGCCAAGGCCTATCATCAGCTTTTTCCCGAGAGGCAGTTTCTTTATGTCATCCAGCCCTATCGCCATTTATTATCCCTTTTCCGCCGTACACAAGAGTGTAAACCCCATCAGTTTCACTCCCGAGATAACCATCTGTTTAGACGAAATGAGGTCTACTGTCTTGATATAAGGAGACCCTTCAAGCCTTTTCATAAACTGTGCTATGGCGGGATTGTTGATGGCCACTCCCTTCACGCGCAGGGTATTGTCCTTCTTTGCAACACTGGTAAGCCACTCACTCTGGGGAGAAATCCTGGAAGCGAGTTCATCCATGATATGCACCGGATAGCTCCTGTCTCTTTCAAGATCCTTTATTATCCCTATCTTCTTCTCCAGCAGTGCTTGATTCGCCTTGAATTTTCCCAGGTCTCCCGTCACCTTTGTAAGGGTATCCAATTTGTTGTGCGCCGATTTGACCTCGGTTTCCAGTTCTGCAATATTCATAGCCACATAGATGTGGAGGGAGACCACCAGCAGGAAGAAGATTCCGAAAGAAACCAGCCCGATGAGAACCTGACGCTTGGCTCTGGCCCTCTTTCTTTCTTCGCGATATGGAAGGAGGTTGATTCTTGTCATATGTTTTCTATTTCCCTGAGGGCCAGGCCAACGCCGACAGCAGCGACAGGGCCTATATTTTTTATATAAGACGGACTGAAAACATTTTTATCGAAGGCTATATTTTTAAATGGATCGAATATTTCCACTTCGCAAAGGAACCGCTCTCTCATGGCTTCAACTATGCCCGGAATTCTGGCGCAACCACCGCTGACGAGAATATGGCGGATATTTGACTCGGTTGTCGTTGAACTGAAATAATCGAAAGATCTTCCTATTTCCAGAAAAATAGGCTCGAGATAGCTGAGAAGCTCCTCCTGTGCGTCGTTATACTTGTCCAGGCCTTCAAGTTTTATTGTTTCAGCTTCTTCGAAAGAAACATCAAGTTTTTTTTGAAGGGCCTCCGTGATCGAATCTCCCCCCAACAGAATATTTCTTGTAAAAACGGACTCCTCGTCCTTGACAATATTGATATTGGTCATGCTCGCGCCGATATTCACCATGGCAATTGTATCATCGGCATCAAAATCATAATTTTCCTCATAGGCCGTTTCCAGAGCAAAAGAATCAACGTCTATTATCGTCACCTTTCGTCCCGTCTCCTCGATCGCGTAGACATAACTTTCAGTAACATCCTTTTTCGCGGCAGCGATGATAACTTCCATCTGATCTGGATTGAGCTCCATTTCGCTGCATATATGAAAATCAAAATGGACATTTTGGATGTCGTCGAAAGGCATGTATTCTCCGGCTTCATCAATTATAAAATCACGCAGTTCCTCCTCTTCCATTTTTCGGAAACCTGATTTCTTAATCATGACGACATGTCCGGAGAGGGCCGTTGCGATATTCCCTGCCCCGCAGCGAGACACCTCAAAAAGTTCTTTTATTTTTCTGACAAGAGCGTCGTGATCCTTGATCAGACCACTCTCTATGACACCCCTCTCCAGGGGCACCTGCGCAAATTTGTGCAGAATGTACCCTCCTGAGGCATAACGCAGCTCAACAAGCTTGATAATGCTTGATCCTATATCAAGTCCAGCGATTTCCCTGCTTCCTGGAAGCAGATTCTTTATTGAAAACATCCGGTTTGTCCGCTTTCCATTAGTCAATAAACTGATAAACCATATCGCCCTTTTTCACCATTCCGAGTTCTTTTCTCGCCACTGTCTCAATGTGGCGCAGATCGGTTTTGAGCAAGACTATCTTTCTTTTCAGCTCGTCATTCTCAGCCGCGATACATTTATTGGTCTCTTCCAGCACCGCCTGTTTTTCCTTCAACATACGATAATCTGTAAATCCTCTGTTCCCAAAGATTATAAAAAGCGCTATGATAATGAAGATTCCGAGCAGAAATTTACCGATGACAACGGCTCCCACCTCAAAATCAGCAACAAACATGCCATATGGATTTTCGGTCCATGCATGCCGCGCCACAAACATTGCCGAAACCTTCAGCTATTGCCAGGAACAGGACGAACATCCCTCATATAATCTCTAACTAGTGAATAAGAAAGAGAATTATCCATATCCCGTTGATAGTGGCATACCTTATTATGGTATCCGGTATGCCTACTATAGCAATTCGGCATAACGAGATTTTTACTTATTATACATGGCTTCTGTTTTTCTATACAAGTGAAAAATGGTGGTTTTCACCGGAAAAACAGTGTTTTCTTGAATGATTGACGGCTATTCACAAGATCGGTACATCATGCTTCC
>JAFDAR010000087.1 GCA_019313735.1 Deltaproteobacteria bacterium
TTCTTCTTGAGGGCGCCGCACCGGGCACGCATATTAAAATCGACAGCAATAACAATATCATCCATACAACTCCGGCCAATCGACAAGCCGAAATCGGCGGTGATAAATCCGAGAATATCAACGGGAATAAACTGGTATCCGTGGGTGGTGACGTTACTGACGATGTCGCAGGCAACTGGACGATACAAGCAGCAGACATGGCAATCGTCGAGGCGCCGCATATTATTCTTGAAGGCGACCTTATGGTCAAAGGCCCCGGCATCGGCGGGACATCAGGTATAACATTCATCGGCGATCTGAATGTGGAAGGCAATATTTCGGCCACAGGGACCATTATCGATACCGACGGCAATACAAACCATCACAGCCATTAAGGTTGTAGGGGCAATCCTGTGTGATTGCCCTGCGACGGGCGAACACACAGGGCGACGGGCGAACACACAGGGCGACGGGCGAACACACAGGGCGACGGGCGAACACACAGGTTCGCCCCTACGGGTCGGGAAATTATGAGAGAAGAAATCTACGGGCAGGACATATTATTAGATGGCAATATGCAGGCGTCTCTTGCGGCCACCGGCGAGGCCGTTACGTCCGACGGTATCCAGACGGTATTGCAGGATATTAAGCTCCGCCTTTTTACGCCGCTTGGGTCGCTGTTTTATGACAAGGAGTTCGGTTCACGGATTATTGAATTTGTGAAAGATGAAAATACTATGGGCAACCGCCTGGCCCTGATCGCAGAAATTAAGAGCTGCATCAACGCAGAACCGCGGGTTGTGCCCGGTAAAACACAATGCAAAGTCGAAAGCTGGGACCATACAGGCGTGGTGTGCGAAGCGTCGTTTGAGATTATCGACGAAACACATCCTTTTAATCTGATAATCGACATAAATTCCGACATGGAGATAGTGATAAAAGATGTCAATCCCGGTTAACAAAACACTGGAAGAAATCAGGACAGACCTTTTCGAGAAAATATCCTCCGTTCAGCAGGACGGGTGGCTGCCTGAATTTCTCAACCTGAATCGCGGCCCGGTCAGAGGCATGATCGAGCTGTGGGCGTGGGGGCTGTACCAGCTCTATCAATTACTCGCATTGGTTTTAAGGCAGGCTTTTCCGAGCACAGCCACCGGGGACTGGCTCGACCTTCATTGCAAGCAGGTGGGCGTTGAACGCCTGGCGGCCACAAAAGCCAAAGGGACAGTCTGGTTCACACGTGAAGGAACGTCGGGCAATGTTTCGATTCCCAAAGGAAAAATTATAAAAACAAAACCGGACGGTGAAGGAATTGTATATAGATTTTCGACAACAGAAGACGCTGTTTTGCCCGATGGGTCAAGCGAAGTGGCGGTATCTGTAGAGGCAGAGGAATATGGCCGGAAATCCAATGTATCTTCAGGAATGATCACGGAAATATCCACCGTTATCCCCGGTATAGACAGTGTGGAAAACCGATCCGGCTGGCTCACAAGCGAGGGCTTTGACCGGGAGGGCGATGATAGTCTTCGGGAACGTTATTTTCTGGCATGGCTCGATGTGAACGGAGCCACAAAATACGCTTACGAATCATGGGCGCGCTCCATCGAAGGAGTTATCGCCGTGAAGATACTGGATCAGCATCCGAGAGGTCAGGGCACCGTGGATGTAATCATTCGCGGATCTGCGGGTATTCCGACTCAGGAACTGCTTGATGCAGTAGATGAAGTTGTACAGACCAATCGCCCCATCAACGATGATGTTATGGCCAAAGGGCCAGCCCCGGTAAACGTGACGATTGAAGCTGAACTGCAGCTTGTTTCAGGCGACCCGGATGAAATTATGAGCGAAGCGGAAAACCGGTTGACGGCATTATTTACAAAGCCTCCGGCAATAGATGATATTGCGCCTCTGTCGATGGGAACGGATCTCACGATAGACAGGCTTACGGCTGTGGTTATGGCCATAAATGGCATCAAAAAGATCACATGGACGCTGCCCGCTACCGACGTGCAGGTTAATGACGATGCGCTGGCAGTGCTTTCGAGTATTACATTAACTTACTCGTGGGCATCAGAGGAGTAAGGATGAGCCTGTTCTGGAAATATTTCAAGAGCTTGAATTTCCCGCTGATTCTAAAAGGCGGCGCCCTGGCTAAAGCCGTTAGGGGCGGGGCTGAAAGCATGGACCAGGCAAGGGATGACACATTTTGGCTGCGGGACCAGTTTTTGCCGGAAAAGTGTGACGCCGAATATTTGAGTGAATTTGCAGGCGCGAGAAGCTTGAGCAGATGGCCGAATGAGGCTGATAACATCTTTCGGCAGCGCTGCATGCTTGCATATATATTCCAGAAGACCGGCGGGAGAAAAGAAGCTATGGAGACGCTCCTCTCCATATCGGGCATATCGGACAATATCGAGGTCTATGAATGCAACGAGGAGAGACGCAGGTTTGAGACAGAAGGCGGTGAATATCTCGACGGCGCCGGCTATATTGATGGCACAGGCGATCTGTCAAGCCCCGCGGGCATTAACTGGGAATATGTCGGCAGGTGGGCTGAATTTTGTCTGAAGTTTCAGGCAGGCGATGATGTGCTGGATGCCGCCACGCAGCAACTGCTTAAGAAAATCGTTAATGATGTCAAACCTGCACGGAGCAAACTGTATGAATTTGTTTTTTATTTGTCGTTTGAATTCCGGCAGATACTGTATTTTTCGCACATCTCACGGCTTTCTCTTCCGTTTCAGAATTGTCAGAGAATTTGCACTCTGCCCTGGGATTTTCTGGATGGATGCGATGGAGAGATCGGCGGCGGTTATGAGGCGGATTATCTCGACGGCGAGGGATATATCGACGGCCTTGACCGCATTGACGGCCAAAAGCTGACCGGCGAGCCTCTCGGCGATATAGGAGGCTTTGGACTCGGCCTTGCGAGCGCGTACGAAATACAGGCAATGGGCGGCGACAGGGTTGAGATCGAGACCCTTAATGGCGGTGGGGCATACAGATATTATCTTGATGGCAGAGGCAATATTGATTGTGAATCTCTCGACGGTCTCGGAACCCTGGATGGAGATTCCAACCTTTTATGTTCCAATCTCGATCCCGGGTGGGCGGATGTTCTGGACGGCACGACAAACCTGGGTGTTTTCCCAGGCGCGGATAAATTATGGTTCAGCGGCCGGTCTAAAATTTTAATTGGTGAAGAGTATACGGAGGAGAGGATATGAGTGGAGTAATAACAACAACGGCATACAGAGAAAAAATGGCGGAGGCGGCGAGGGGCGGGGCGGCTCCTCCGGCAATAACCGATATTGCCTTCGGCACGGGCACAGCCCCGTATACTGTTGATAACACAGGGTTGCAAGCGGAGTTTCTACGCAAAGCCGTGGCTTCGGTGACACGCAGCGGCCTTATGGTTTCGGCCGCGGGGAACATCCAGGGCAGTGAGGCTGTGGATAAGCAGATCACCGAGGCGGGGATCTTCGCGGGGACAACACTGGTGGGCAGAAAAGTATTCGGAATCAAGGAACTCGAAGTTGAAGCTACTATGGATCTGACTTTTGATTTTCAGTTTTAAAAAAGAGTCTTTAAAAAGGAGGGAGTAAAATATGGCAAATTTAACAGGGAGTGCCTCATATCAGGGCTATGTCAGACGACTTGAAACAACAGATCCAAAGCATCCTGATACGTGGAATCCAAACTATCAGACGCTGATCAATAACGACGTATACTTAAAGCAGGAACAGAATGCTGTTAAGAGCGAGATTGTGGCGGCACGGGAAGGCGAAACGAGTTTAGATGTGCGGCTTGATGGAATGCAGTCAAGCATCGAAGGTCTTGATCCTGATATGCAGAACATGGTCATAACGTCCATCATGGCGGCCCTGGATGCAGCCGGGCTGGCAAACCGTGAGCTGGAGCGATGGAAAAATGTCCGGATTCAGGAGGGCGAGATCACGATCTTAAACCGCGGTGTGGTTTCAGGATGCACGGTATCAAAATCGACCACAGCCACGCGGAACCTGAATCTGGCGGCAGGCAAGTTTTTTGCGCACGGCAGAACCTATTCTGCGGACGCTATGGACAACACAGCGAACGTGCCATCCAATGAAGGGGCCGCAGCCGAGACGTGCTATGCATATCTTTATATTGACGGCTCTGGCAATGTCCAGTGCAACTGTACGGCGCTTGGCGAGGCTGTGCCGGATGACGGCATTGAAATCGCGAGTCTGAATGTGCCGGCGGGGAGCGATGAAACAACCGCGCCGTATCTGGAGGACGTGACCATTACCGATACGCGGAGGCTCGAACCGCAGTGGCCGAATGTATTTCAAAATCCGGCGTATGAGTATATCGCCCTGGGCTATATCCTTCCCGACGCTGAGTACGCAGTGCACCATGAAATCGTTTCCTGTGAGGGAGGCAGAGAACAAGTTGGTGACCTGTTGACGCAAGATCGCCTCAAGAACGGCTTTAAATTGTATTTGGCGGGCGCGGCGGATGCTGTGCAGATTCGCTATACAGTGAGACGGACAGATATATAGTCGAGTCCGCCAGAGTGCGTTGGCGAAATCGGCTGCTTGACTGAAAAAGGAGGAAAAATATGAAGATTGATTTTTTGGGAAACGGTCATTATACGGCTCACGTCCAAATAGTAGGGGCACCGAAAGCGATGAGAGCCACTGCTGCAAGGACGGATCACGTCCAATCGAGGTTGACTGCGCCGCCATGCAGGACGATTCGCAGGCAATTGTGGATATTTGCGATGACGGCGCAGGCGGCCTGGTAATCGGTACAGACAATGGCAAAGCCTATGTGGCCAGTATTATAGTGCCGGCCAGACAGTACATGGAACAGGAGGCCACGGATGATGCCGGAAACCCCGTCCTGGATGACGACGGTAATCCGGTAATAGAAAGAGTCGCCCTGCCATTTGACATCAACCAGGTCTCTCTGAAATTATGGCCAAAAACAGAACAAAAGCAAGAAGAGGAGGTATAACTAATGATAGTTTTTTCCAAAGACACACTGCGGGTATCCGTAGAGGCCGCAACCGGCGGCAAAGTAACAGTATTATATGATGACAAGGGGTATCCAAGTTACATGCGTGTGATTCCCAAATTCAACGTCGAAGATATCGACGCATCCCTCGGCACCGGCGTGCATCCTGCCTTTATTGTCGCCGGTGTGGAGAAATCAGAGATATTTTTAGGGCAATATCCTGCCCATGTCCAGGACGGCAGGGCATTATCTCTGCCCGGAGTTGACCCGACCGTATCCGTGGATTATGACACAGCCAAAGGGTATTGCACGGCAAAGGGCGCAGGCTGGCACATGCTGACCAATTGGGAATGGGCGGCATTGGAACTCTGGTGCCTCAAAAACGGCTTTCAGCCCAGGGGTAATACATATTACGGGCGGCATCACGATCAGGTGCATGAGCAGGGTGTCAGGCAGGACGGGGTTGCTCCGGGCACGGCCTCCGGCTCGGCCAGAACACTGACGGGATCCGGACCTGCATCCTGGAGACATGACAATACCCTGGCCGGCATATCCGATATAACCGGCAACATCTGGAAATGGGTGGATGGCATGAAGTTGGTCGGCGGAAAATTCTACATGCCGAACGACAACGATTTTAATCTGGCGGAAGAAAACTGGGTGGATCAGGGTGTCATTATTGCCGATGATGCTGGCGTCACGAAGATAGGAGATGCTGCGCTGGACGCCGTGCATGCAACAGGCGATATTTCTTTCGGGGCGTGGAAAGGATTGACAACTACAGCTAATTACGACGCCCTTGCCGCTGCTACTCGTGAGCGCATGTTTCAGGCATGCATCGACCCGTATAACGTTACCGATCCTGTTGGTAATTTCTGGTTCAACACGGACGGCGAACGTGTGCCCCTCCGTGGCGGCCACTGGTTCAATGCCGGCGGTGCCGGGCCGGGTGCGTTGTGATATCTGAATGTCTGAAAATCTGATCTGCAGATTTTCGGATGCCGCAAAAACGAGAATAAAATGGCAATGAAGCAAGGGCAGCTCAAAATACAGCAGAAATGGGAAGATATGGCGGGGTATGCATATGTAGTACTCCGCCATATTCCCAAAAGCGAACGATTTACGCTCGGCGCTGAGATTCGGTCGGGGATATGGAAGGGTCTTCGACTGATTGTGAAGGCCAATGCCGTTCGCGACAGACTCCCGATGCTATATGAGCTTGACGCGGAAATCAAGACCTTGCTCGCTCTCATGCGAGTAGCCTATGGACTGAAAATTATGCCATCAAAAAAATATGAGATTTTATCCGGAAAACTTGTTGAATTGGGAAAGATGCTCGGCGGATGGATAAAATACTCTAAAACTTAGGGGGATGCCCGTAACGTGTGCCTATCCGTGGCGGCAACTGGAACAATGCCGGCAATGCCGGGCCGGGTGCGTTGAACTTGAATAACGCCCGCTCGAACGTGAACACGAACATCGGCTTTTTCCTCGCTCTCCTCCATCGTCAGATGCTATGCGGTCAAGGCCGCCTGGCCGGTACAGGGAGAAAAGGGGGCATTACTCCTTTCCGAGGGTATTTTTATGCCCGAATGGAAAAATATTAACCAGCCCAGGCGGCAAGTAATCCCGCAAACGGGACTAACGTGGCCTGGGATTTTGAAAAATAAAAGAGAATATATGCCTAAAACATACGGAGATTTATGGCCGATAGTGATGTCATGGAACAACTTGTATGCCGCTTACCTGGAAGCCGCGAGGGGTAAAAGATACAGGCCGGAAGTTTTGAAATTTGCCGCGAATCTTGAAGAAAATTTAATAAACATCCAGAACCATCTTTATTGGAAAACATGGACGCCTGGAAGATGGCGAGAATTTATAGTCCACGAGCCCAAAATCCGACACATACAGGCGCCGCCATTTAAAGATAGGGTTGTACATCACGCGCTTGTGCGAGTTATTGAACCGCTTTTTGAGCGTAAGTTTATTTACGATTCGTATGCCTGCCGGGTCGGGAAAGGCACTCATACTGCTGTTTTGCGGACGCAGGAGTTTCTAAGAAGGGCAAAGGCAGAGTGGGATCAAACATATGTGTTGAAAGCGGATATTAGCAAATACTTTCCATCAATCCGGCACGATCCCCTTTTACGAATTGTAAAACGTACAATTAGAGACAAGGATATTTTGTGGTTATGCGAGACAATTATCCGAAACTGCGGAGAGAACGGCCGCGGCATTCCGGTTGGAGCCCTCACGTCTCAATTGTTTGCCAATATATATTTAGATCGGCTGGACCATTTTATTAAGGATGAGCTGGGGATTAAATTCTACACTCGCTATATGGATGACTGGATTATCTTTTGCGATACAAAAAAACAACTTTGGAGCATCCTTGATTTAGCAACCGATTTTTTAACATTTGAACTTGGCTTGCGGCTAAATCCGAAAACCAGCGCATTCCCAGCTGGCAGGGGGGTAGACTTTTGTGGATATCGGATATGGACAACACACCTTTTGCCCCGCAAACGAAATGTAAAGCGGGCGCGACGAAGATTTTGCAAATTTATAAAACTTTATAGTGAGGGGTATATCTCATTAGAAAAAGTACGGGCAAGCGTTATGTCTTTTTTGGGTTATATGAAACATTGCTCAGGATTTAAAACAACGGAAAGTGTCCTTGGTGAATTGGTATTGAGAAAGAAAAAAATCGGTTGAGGAGTAAGACCGACCAAAAATAGCGTACCTGAAGAATAAAAAGCCTATCGATAGCCACCCCGGTGAGTCGGACAGGTTTTTTGCGCCCTCGTTTTAGCGCGGTTTGGATTTCTGAGTTTATCTGCAAATTTTTCTGAGTTTATCTGCAAATTTACAATGACATTGTGCTGCTCAATGGAAAGGTTGTGTGTTCGTCTGTATTCGGCACCATAAAGTCTGAATATATCGGCAACTTCATGGTGAATATGATTTTCCGTCTGGACATTTTTCGTCTTACGGCATGAGCCGTTGTTTTTAATATGTTCAGAGGAACTCTTTAATTTGTTGTCAAGGGGCGGTAAAAAAGGGGGTATTTTGGCCAAAGAAGGGTTTTCAACTGCGGGCATCATCATCAGCAGACCTCTTTCAAGATGGTTCGATCCATTGGACCCGCAGCAGCCGCACCGCATCTTCATGCGGCTTTGGATCTTCCCTGAATTGGAATTCGGCAAGCGGCATACCGTCGGCTTTTGCAAGAGGAAGGAAGTTCTTATAGGCTTTGCTGTCAAACGTATAAACGCCACCCATGCGCATTCCCTGGAGAATCTCACCGTACCTGGTTTTTCTAATCTGATAATCAGAGATATTTTGTCCGATCATTTTTTTAATGTAACGGTTGAGCGCTTTTTGAGAGCCGGCAATTACACAGGCATCGCCATCACAGACGATATTTGGCGTGCCAACTTGAATGGCAAAATATCCGACAACTTTTTTATGTCTGCTTTTCATTAAGAATCTACGACCTGTTCTACTATGAATAATTTAGAATGAACTGACTCGTTGCTCCTGCCGCTAGGCTTAATGTAACGTTTGAAATCACTTGCCCGCCTTGGGTTTGGCAACCAACTTTGCAAAGGCGATACGCTTGAATCTACCTCAAAAACAGGAGCTGGTATGCGGGTCAAGTGCATTGATTGGTTCGGCAATATTGCC
>JAFDAR010000088.1 GCA_019313735.1 Deltaproteobacteria bacterium
ACTGTACAATATCAGGGCGCGCCCACACTGTCAGCCAAATGTCAAGTAAAAAACGACTTAATATGCTGATTTTATAACTTATTTACATGCAAAAACCTAACCGGAAATTACTGAAGATAAAAACATAACAATGTTTCGATTATCATGTCAAGAAAAAAACAATGTTTTCGTAAAAATTTAAAAACCCTTATGCCGGCCACATTTCTGTATCCAATCCCTTGCATTTACTTCTTTGACTTTCTACCAAGTTAATTTGAATTGATGAGGGGTCTTTCCAAGTTGTTGCCCACAGAAATCCTTTTGATCCGCCTCTATAGTCCCTTGATTGTAAAGTTCTTGCAAAGATGGCAAGAACAAATTTCAGCCATGTTCGCAAAATCTTTTGCATAAAAACTTTGCGACGGTTTTTAGAAAATTCAACTTTTTAAAACCTTTTTGATTCCGGCTTGTCCGGGTTAGACATAATTAAGAGAAGATGCCGGATCATTCGGCAATGCCTCGCGGAGCAGGCCGAATAACCTGTGAACGATGACAGTCGATTTTAAATCGACCCGCATATCTTCCCATGCCTGACTTTTTTTGTTCCAAAGAATATTCCCATATCCCAAAGGTAAAACCCGGCACACGCCTAGCCCCAGAGCATTGAACAAAACAGGGGGTATATTCTTTGTAACCTTTCCTTCACTTCGCCCCGCAGTAAGTCCAGTTCTTCCTGCAATATCGGGGCAATCTCAGGGATGTCTCTGTTCTCAATATCCAGGTCAAAACCCGTGTTTTCCGCAACCATCTGCAGAGAAATGCCCGGATAGGTGGAATCGAGCACGATCGCCTCCCTGGCAGGATCATATCTCAAAAGGCACAGGGGCGTTGCCAGATAGGAAATGACTCCTCTTCTCCAAGGGATGAAGGTGTCCTGGGCGGTTCCGTTGATAAAGTCAACTTCAGGCACGAAAAGTTTAGGTGTATGGTCGACTGTGAAGAAAATGGTCCTTTTGGCCATCATAGCCATCATGTTAGATCCGGCACCTCCCGGCAGGCGAAGCCTGGGCCTGGCGTGATCACCAATTACGGACAAATTGAAGTTTCCCTTCTGATCAATCTGGATCGCGCTTAAGAAAAACAGATCTATCATGCCGCGCTGGGCCAGACCGAAGAACTCCATCAGCCCGTCAGTTATGCGCATGTCAGGATCACCATAGATCATGGGAACAAGATCGGGGGCCTGCCGCATCTGGGCCAGGAAAACGGCTGCCGCCGGAATAGGCGAAAGAGTACCGGTAGCCGTGACCTCACCGTTATTTATCAGGCGTGAAATCACGATAATCATGGTTTCAAAGGGATGAATCTCTTTGTTAGTCATTATTCACCTCACTTTTAACCACCTTCAAATATTGAGTGTGATCTTTCGGCCCGGTGATGTATGTATCCAGATAATTCATGAATTTATTTTCATCCTTAGCGGCTTCCATATAGGTCATGATATGAGCTGTGTCGATATCATAAGCATCCCGGCAGGCTGTCGGGTGGGCTCCTTTGGGGGCTACAACTACCGCATTGATGTGCACCATGGAAACAAAAACACCGTGCTTGCCGGGTAAAACCTCATCAGGTTCGACCAGCTCTTCTATTACGGCAATTGTTTTTCTGGCGGCCATAGCGAGCAGACGGTCATTGCGGAAACTGTCGGTAATCACATTTCCGAACACATCACCCTTGAAGGCATGAATAACAGCCACGTCTGGAACGATGGGAGGAACCACCACGTATTCCCCGCCAGTAAAGGGATCCTTCATAGTTACAAAATCTCGATTCACTTTCATATAGTCAGAATTCAACAATCCAATAACCGGGATGAACGGCAGACCATTGGCTCCAGCCTGGAGCCCCATGAGCAGGGCCGGTCAGATGGTTTCACTGGTGATGATTTTCCCTGCTTGGCTGTGTTTGCGAAAGTTGGGCGCTAATCCGAATTCATCCATTACAATCTGGGGAAACTGGATCTTGGAGATACATCCTGCGCCAATGAGGAGATCGACCACATATCCACCGGTGAGGACCGATGTAAGGGTTATGTTTTTGACTCCATTTTTGATAACCTCCCGGATAACGGGCATGGGATTCATGGCCATGCCTGCCCCCACACCCAGATGTATACCGGATTCGATCATTTTGGCGGCCTGGACCGCAGACATCATTTTTTCCTCCATGTTTACCTCACTCTCACTTTTCCCGTTTTCATTCATGGTTGATAGGACATTGCTTTTTCGCAAAAAAGTATAAGCAGAACGAATTCGTATGTCAATAAAATACTGGCCAACAGCAACGACCGGTTAAAAATAGCTGCGAAAATGACAAGGGTATTATGCAATAACACGTTTTCTGAAAGATATTTGACGAACATATATTTTTTGAGTATAGTGCTCAATTCATTCAAAAATGGCCCGAGGGGAAAGGTATGATCAGAATACTCTTAATCGGAAACGGCGCAAGAGAACATGTAATAGCGGAAGCTGTAAAACGATCGGCTCACAATATCGCGCTCTTTTCCTGCATGAAATCCAACAATCCCGGCATTGCATCGCTTTCTGAAGATGTGTTGACAACAAACTATGATGATCGGGAAAAGATCGGCCGGTTCGCGAGGGAAAACGGTGTCGACTTCGCTATAATAGGCCCGGAAGATCCTCTTAATAATGGCATTGTCGATTTCCTGAAAAAGGAAGGCATTCCATCCGTGGGTCCGACAAAGAGCTTGGCAAGACTGGAAACATCAAAGGCCTTCACCAGAAATCTGCTGGAAAAATATGATATCCCCGGAAATCCTCAGTTTAGAACATTCACTTCTCTTGATAGCATAGAAGAGTTTATCGCCCTCCTCGACGGCGTCGTCGTAAAACCGGACGGCCTCACTGGCGGTAAGGGCGTCATGGTCCAGGGGGACCATTTCCAGACAAAAGATGAAGCAATCGAACACTGCAAAAAGATCCTGGAGAAACATCCTTCGGTAATGGTTGAAGAAAAATTTGAGGGAGAGGAATTCTCGCTGCAGTGTTTGTGCGACGGTATAACCGTTGTTGCAACTCCACCGGTTCAGGATCACAAAAGAAGGTTTGTTGGTGACAGGGGACCGAACACAGGTGGCATGGGTTCATACTCTTTTGAGGATCATTCCCTCCCATTCCTGAAGGAGGAAGATGTCGCAGAGGGTCTTGCCATTACGCAGAAAGTAGCGGAGGCAATCCACCAGGAAACCGGTGAATATTACAAAGGCGTAATGTATGGCGGATTTATTGTAACAAGAGACGGTGTCAGGCTGCTGGAATACAACGCGAGGTTCGGCGATCCGGAGGCGATGAATATTCTTCCCCTCCTGAAAACGGATTTTGTGGATATCTGCAGGGCCATTATAAATGGGACACTGAAAGATTTAGATGTAGAATTTGAGAAAAAAGCCACTGTCTGTAAATATATCGTCCCAAAGGGGTATGGGCTTCCAAAAGATCATCCCGACGCGGGCTCAACCTCCTCGAAGATCGAGGTGTCGGATACAAAGGGTGTGAAATTATATTACTCCTCTGTCGACAAGAGAGAGGACGGCCTCTATATGACTACCTCAAGAGCAATCGGTGTTGTGGGCATAGCTGATAATCTTGATCGTGCGGAACAGATGGCGGAAGGCGCGATAGCCTCGGTAAAGGGGCCCATCGATCACCGGCCTGATATAGGAACGAAGGCACTGATAGACAAAAGAATCCAACACATGAAGGAGGTAAGAGGATAATAAAAGATGAGCAACAGGATAAAGAAGGTACTGATAAGCGTAACAGATAAAACAGGGATTGTTGATTTCGCAAGGGAGCTGAAAGGGTTTGATGTGGAAATACTCTCCACGGGGGGAACTGCCGCACAGTTGAGAGAGGCGGGCATAGATGTCACCGATGTCTCGGATTACACAGATTTTCCGGAGATGATGGATGGCAGATTGAAGACCCTTCATCCGAAGATTCATGGCGGTCTGCTCGCCCTGCGGAATAATGAAGGCCATGTAAAATCGGCCCGGGAGCATGGCATCGACATGATAGACATGGTCATCATCAATCTCTACCGGTTTGAAGATACGGTGGCAAAGGAAGACTGCACGCTGGAAGATGCCGTTGAAAATGTCGACATAGGAGGCCCCACCATGTTGCGGGCGGCGGCGAAAAATCACCGCTTTGTATCCGTTGTCACCAACCCGGAAGACTATCCCAAAATTATCAAGGAAATGAATGAAACGGGGGGCATGATATCCGAAGCAACAAACTTTGCCCTCGCGACAAAGACCTTTCAGCTTACAGCACGCTATGATGGCGCCATCTCCAACTATCTTGGAACCATAGGAAAAGGGGGAGAAACGAAAAAATTCCCGGACACCTTCAGCATGCAGTTTGACAAGGCCCAGAACCTGAGGTACGGGGAAAACCCCCATCAGGACGCGGTCTTCTACAGGGAAAAGAATGCGCCCATCTCATCCATATCATCGGCGAAACAGTTGCACGGCAAGGAACTGTCTTACAACAATATCATGGACAGCGACGCGGCATGGCAGATGGCATGCGGCTTCGACCTGCCGACCGCGGTCATCATGAAACATTCCAATCCCTGCGGCGCGGCGACATCAGACGGCAGCCTC
>JAFDAR010000089.1 GCA_019313735.1 Deltaproteobacteria bacterium
CTGGAATCTGGTATGTTCCGCCGAAGGATACACCCAGCGGGCGCTCTGGAGCTGATATATCCTCCTGAGCCTCTGCAGCCATGGAGAATCTATCAGGTCTTTTTCTGTCTTTTCTGGGGGAAGATCGGAGGACGGCACGGTAAACCAGATATACTGGTATACGGGATCGGCGATAAGCGCCTTGCCGCGGTATGTCTTTGCTGTCTCCATGCTTTCAAGTTTCATGGATAAATAAATACAAGACTTTTGCTAAAATATCAAGCAATTGAAAATAGCGGTGAATGTATTGGTGAAGCGGCGTGATAAATGCGCCCGCAGCTATGGAATGTAGCGGAAAAATGTCAGGTGGGACGATTTGTGTAAGCCCGGCGTGGGCGTGAAATTATGGGGTGAAAGTGACCAATACGCGAACCCTGCTAAAGAAATTAATTCGAGTCTGACCCCATTCCCCCACCTTCCCTAATCTCTACACTTTGAAATGGGGTTTGGGCAACAGGCCGTTGAGACCTGACCCCGTTGTTGTACGTTGCTGTATTATTATATAGACTGTATAGTCAGTTCTATATATATATTAATATATCAAAGGAGTTGAAAATGGAGACTAATCAGAGCAAACAGCCTTTGGAACAACGAGAAACAGGTTTATCTGTTTTTGAGAGCCAAAGCTTACGCACTGATAAGCTGAGAGTCCTGAATATTCAACGCAGCTGTGTTCATGACGGTCCCGGTATTCGTACAACAATTTTTTTCCAGGGGTGCCGATTGAGATGTTTATGGTGCCAAAATCCGGAAGCGCTGTCATTTCAACCCGACATAGCGCCTGATAGCAATTATTCAAATTCCGACATAATGGAAGTTGTTTCAAGAGATAAAGAGTATTTCTTCAAAACAGGCGGCGGAGTGACCCTGAGTGGCGGTGATCCTCTATTACAGAATCCGGATAGTCTGATACGTTTATTGGGATTATTAATAAAAGAAAAAATACATGTTTGTGTTGAAACTGCTCTTCATGTACCTTGGAAAAATATAGACAAAATCGCACCGTACGCAGATCTGTTCCTCGTTGATCTGAAGATTGTCGGCGATGACAACCTCCATAAAAAATACACTAAGCAAGACAGCAAATTAATCCACAGCAATCTCAAGAAACTGATTGATTTAAATACCAATATTAAATTCCGCATGGTGATTGTGCCGGGATTCAACGATATGGAAAGCAGTATAAAAGCAACTGCGGATTTTTTAAAGTCTATCAATTATAACTCAATTGAATTGCTGAAGTACCACAACATGTACGAAGATAAAGCCAGGCGTTTGAATTTGGAGTATGAGTCATTAAATATTACACCTGATCAAAGCCTTGCTGCCGTTCGAAGTGCAGTCGAATTATTCAAATCTTTTGACATTAAAGCCGATTGCATCGATTTGGATTCTTACACACATAAAGCCGTCTTTACCAAGCGCGTTTATGACATACAAAATGGTATCAGAGAAAGTGACTACCACCTTTGTCTTGAAGTATCCAAACTGAAAACAAAATTTTACAAGAAGCATGGTTTTAAAAAACCAGCCCCCATTCATAGGGCGGAACGTCTTTCGTATGTATTGAAAAACAAGGAAATTATTTTCTATCCCAATGAACTGCTCGTCGGTAATTTTACTTCCAAAAGAGTCGGCGGACAGGTGTGGGAAGAACACTATGGCGTTCTCTTCGGTTCACTTCTCTATCAAATCAATCGCCAAACACCGGTCTCATTTAAGTGTTCTTTTAAGGACAAGCTTGATTTTTATTTTAAAATACTTCCTTTCTGGCTGAAACACTGCCTTTTAATAAAGGTAAATCCATCCTTAAAAGATTTGATGTTAACTATTGCACGCGCCTCTGACATGAGTACCGGATTTAATAATAATATGGCGGCAATAGCACATTTTGTTGTTAACTTCGAACGAATGCTTGAACTTGGGACTGCCGGGATCATAGAAGAAATTGAAGCAATGCAAAAAGAAAAGCCTGATAATAATCAGGACTTTTATAATGGCGCAATTATTGCCCTTAAGGGATTGGAAGAATTCGCCGAACGATATTCTGATGGTCTGTTAAGCCTGTGCAGGAAAGAATCGGACACTAAGCGCCGCAGAGAGTTAGAAGAAATGGCTGAGATCTGCAGGCATGTCCCTAAGCATCCTGCCCGCACATATCATGAAGCGCTCCAATGCATGATGTTTTTACAAATCGCGCTTTGTATAGAGTCCTATGAAAATGCGGTGTCCTTTGGGCGGCTCGATCAGATATTATATCCTTACTATAAAAGGGATAAAAAGGCGGGGTTAATTGATTACGAGAAAGCGAAAGAACTGCTGGCCTTATTTATTCTCAAGATGGACGAAGTTGTTTTAGTAAACGATGGCGATACCTATCTGAGAATCGGAAGACTTTTTGAGACTCAGTCTACAGACCAAGGTGTGACGGCCGGTGGTCTTGGCAAAGACGGTCAGGACGCCACCAATGACGTCACCTATATGCTGCTGGATATCTGCGAATTACAGCCTCTCGCCATAAATATGACGGCAAGAATTCATAAAGACAGTCCCAACGAATACCTGGACAGGCTTGCAGAGGTATATATCAACGGGGCGCCCATGCCGGCTTTGTATAATGATGATCTTTACGTTGAAACTTTAAAAAAACATTATCCTACCATCACTGAGCAAGACGCGAGAAATTACTCAGTAATCGGATGTGTCGAACCCAATGCTTCAGATGATCATCTTGGCAATACCGACTGCGCCAATATAAACGTTGCCTTGCCTCTTCTGCAGGCACTGAAAGGTGAAGAACGTGATTTATGGAATTTCGGAATCTCTGATCAACTGGAGAAGCTGGTCACCAAATTTGTCGATTACAACTTCAGCGGGGACAATAAAATTTCTAAATTTGTCTCTTCAAACTATAACAAAATCCGCAACATGTATGAAAAGAAAAGTCGTCCATCTTCTTATAACCCGCCTTCGAACATGGATGAACTGCTTGAACGTTATCAGAAACGTTTGAATTATCTGGCTTCCTCGATATTGGCTGATCACCAGAAGATTGAAAAAATTCTTCGTGAAGATTTTACGACACCCCTTGCATCCTCACTCTCTAAGGGTTGCATTGAAAGCGGAAAAGATGCGTATGAAGGCGGATCCACGATTAACAGCTCTGGCATTCAGGCGGTAGGAATCACGGATGTTGGAGATTCTCTGCATGCCATTAATGAAGTGGTCTACAAGAAAAAGCTGTATACAATTGATGACATCATCAATGCCACGGACAACGATTTTGAAGGGGAATATTATCAGCAAATCAGATCGGCGTTACTGGAAGTGCCGAAATATGGTGATGACGCATCTCAAGAGTCCCAGGACTGGGTGAACAAAGCTTTACAGGTTTACGTTAACGCCTTGAATTCAGTAGAGAACTGTCCACGAGGTGGCATATATACCGCCGGTTATTATGCCTTGAATGTTAATATTATCTATGGATTGAAAACGCCTGCCCTGCCTTCAGGTAGATTAAAAGGCGTCCCTCTCGCTAACAGTGTTACTCCTCATTATGGAATGCAAATGGTGGATTTATTATCATCACTGAATTCTGTTGCCGGTATTGATTTTATAAAGTATGCACCCAATGGCACCACTACTACGTATAATATTGATTCAGCATTGTTTCAAGGCCCTGATGGAGTTAGAAACCTCTCTGGTATGATCAGCACATATTTCAAAAAAGGCGGCATGCAATTTCAACCCAACATTATTAGCAGAGAAATATTGCTGGATGCATACAATAATCCCGAAAAACACAAATATCTCCTGGTTCGTGTTGCCGGTTACTGCGCATACTTTAATAACATTTCTGATGAATTAAAATTGGCTATCATTAATAGAACTTGTTATTCATAAACTTGGATTTTGCATTAGACAGTAATTGGCTTGATGTTAATCTTTCGAAAGCGGGAATCCAGAATGAGTCTGGATGCCGGATCAAATCCGGCATGACAGTTGATATGTTTAATTGCCGGAGTAATAATATGCATAGTGTTGTTACTTTGACATGAAGTATGCCAGCGTCCATACCCTGCGCCACAGTTTTGCCACTCACCTGTTGATGAACGGTGTTAACATCCGCGAGATTCAGGAGCTTTTAGGGCACATGCAATTAATTCGAGTCTGACCCTATTTTTCGGGCGGATGCTTGCGACGGATTGATTGAATTACCTCGTCGAGCTGTTGAAGAAAACGTGACCGGTCACGCTTCTGCAGTGGAGGCGGCCCGCCCGTTATCTCTCCTGCTTCTCGAAGTTCTGACAGCAGGTCCCGAGTCGCGACGGCATGACCGATGTTGTTTTCCGTGAACGGCTTTCCTGTTGTCCCAATTACATGCGCGTCTTTCTTCAGGCAGCGGCTCGCAAGCGGAATGTCAGCAGTGATCACGATGTCGTCAGGTTGCACGTGTTCGACAATCCAATCATCGGCCGCGTCGAGCTTGTCCTCTACAACTTCGAGTGTAAGCCATCGTTCATTCGGAACTCGCATCCAGGAGTTGGCCACCAGTGTGACATCAAGGCTATATCGGCTCGCGACGCGGTACACCTCCTGCTTGACCCTCACTATTATCCAGGAGCTAATCCAGATGCGGTGCCGGGAAAAAAGTGCTGCCCCCTTTCAGGGTGTGTAGAGCACCACCAGGCAACGCGTTGGTTCGTTTGACAGGCTTTTCAGCTTGTGCGGTATCTCGGAATTGAAGCGGATCGATTCGTTCTGTTTCAGCTTGTGCACCTTCCCCCCAAGTGTCAGTTCAAGGTCTCCCTCCATCACATAGATGAACTCCTCTCCCTCATGTTTGTAGGCAACCGGTTTGTGGGCCTGCCTTGGCTCAATAGTGATCATGAATGACCGGAGGTGTTCCTTCTCGGCGCCGGGTGTCAGTGTCTGGTAGGAATAGTTCTCTGTCCGTTGTACGAACTGCTTTGCCCTCTGATCTCTGATCATGGCCTTTTCACCTTCGTGGAGGAAGGTGCCTGGATCAACGTTCAGAGTACGTGAGAGGCGGAGCAGGAAACTGACAGACGGGGAGATCTCGTTTCTTTCACACTGCTCGATGAATTCTGGTGACTGGCCTGTTGACTGGGCGAGGGATTCACGGGACCAGCCGTGTGACTCCCTCAGCCTGAGAAGCTTTTCACCAAAGCCGGATGCTGTTTCTCCATCTCTCCCTTTTTTCTTGTACACGATATCGGTCAGTGATCTCATTACCGTCTGTCTCACTCTGGCTGTGAATGCGGGGAGAAACGTAATGGCATCAGTAGTAATACCCAGATCGGCCACCTGGAAAATGGGTGCGTTTGGATCGCGGTTTATGGCGACGACGGTCTTTGAATCGGTAATTCCGGCTGTGTACTGAATCGCGCCCGATGTTCCAAAGGAAAGCAGAAGTTCCGGCCGAACGGTTTTTCCGGTCTGACCTATCAGATTGTCTTCCTCTGTCCAGTGCTGAAGAACCGGCGGGCGTGTCGCGCCGATCTCTCCACCCAGAGCGGTGGCAAGCTCGCGCGCCAGCCCGAATCCGTCAGCCGTACCGAGACCGGCCCCTCCGACAACGACTATTTCGGCCTCTTCCAGTTTCTTCTGGCCATCCGATTCGTATGTGCTCGATATGAGTTTGATTCCCTCGGGGGGTTCAACCTTTTCTACCGATATTCTCTCTACTGTTCCAGGGTCGCCGGCGGCATCGACGGGTTCGATGCCGTGATGTTGTACCGTGGCGAAACCGGTTTTATGAGGGTTCCCGTCGAAAGTAATCTCCGCCAGGATCTCGCCTCCCCAGGATGGGCATGACGCGACGACGCGATTATCTTTCATTGTCAGTGCGGCACAATCGGCAATCAGACCGGCATTGCTGATTCGCGCGGAACGAGCCGCCAGGTCTCTGCCGAATTCAGTCATCGGAAACAGTACGAGCATCGGCCCACGGGATTTCACAGCATCCGATATAACAGGCGCGTATATGTCCGGTCTCGGGACATCAAGACCCGGATTTTCAAAGATATAGACGGTATCGGCGCCATGGGAGAGGCATCTGTCCGCTGCGTCACCAGGCAGTATGTATCTCTTTTCATCTGCAGGTTTTTCTGATTTGTCACCCGGAGAACCCATCAGGACGGCCACGGTTTTTCCCGAAACACAGCGAGCGAGTTCGCTGGCCCTGGCCATGACATTCAGGCTGAACCCGAAGAGTCTTTCGTCTCTCAGATCCACGTAAACCCAGATTTCTTTTCTTTCGCGTTTTTCCATAATCCTGTCAGCCGATCAGCCCCGATTTTTTTATGCGATCTACCAGCTCTTCCGCCTGTTCATCAGTTGTCCCTGTCAGAAACTCGCATCTTCTTTCTCTTGTTACTTTTGTCATGGAAATAACCCTGGTGGGGGAACCGGTATTACCCACTGTCTCTGCATTTATCTCCAGATCGTCAAGGGTCAGGACATTGATTTTTTTAGTGTTAAAGGCTTCCTCGATTCCTCCCAGGGGAATGTCCCGTGGTTTAAGAGCGGAGGGATGGATTGTCAGTGCGGCGGGCAGAGATAGTTCGTATTCCTCTCTGAATCCGTCGATTTTGCGATCCACACGAAGAAGATTGTCTTTAAATTCGCAGGAAGTAACGCCGGTTACCAGAGGCGCATCAATAAGAACAGCGGTCTGCGGTCCGACCTGTCCAGTGTCGCTGTCGTACGTCCGTGTTCCAAAAAGGACCAGGTCAAAGGGAGCGAGTCTTTTGATCGCGGCGGCGAGCGCAGTTGAGGTTGCCAGCGTATCCGAATCGGCCAGACGGGCATCGCTGAGAAGGGTTCCCCTGTCCACGCCCATTGCCATAGCCTCGTTGAGAACGAAGGCGCACGAAGGAGGTCCCATCGATAAGACGGTAACCGTGCCACCCTGTTCTTCTGCCATTGATATGGCCATCTCCAGTGCCGGGCGATCGAACGGGTTCAATTCCGCCGTATCCGCGGAACGGACAATCCCGTTCTCCGGCGCCTTTGTAACTCTCTTATCCGGGGACACGATCCCGATTTGATAAAACTAAATCGGGTCATGTCCCCGCACGATCCCGATTTGATAAAACTAAATCGGGTCATGCCCCCCGAAGTCATTTGTATTCGTCGAGCACACCTTTCGCTATAACCATCCGGTGAATCTCTGATGTTCCCTCGTAGATTCTTGTTACCCTTGCGTCACGGTAATAGCGTTCAACCGCGTAAGCCTTGGAGTATCCGTATCCTCCGTGTATCTGGACTGCCATGTCAGTTACCTTGCTCGACATCTCCGAAGCATATAGTTTGGCCATCGCAGATGCCTGGGGAAAGGGTTTACCCTGATCGCGCAGAATGGCCGCCCGGTAAACCATGATCCGTGCCGCCTCCACCTGTGTCGCCATGTCGGCAAGCATTGCCTGGACCGACTGGTGCTGTCCGATAGGAACACCAAACTGCTGTCTCTGATTCGCGTATCGTGCCGATTCTTCAAGCGCGGCCTGCGCGATACCCACCGCCTGGGCGGCTATCCCGACTCTTCCCGTATCAAGTGCCATAAGTCCTATTTGAAGCCCCATCCCCTCTTTTCCGATCAGGTTTTCCGCGGGGACCTTACAATCATACAGACGGATGGAACTTACAGGGTTTGCCCTCATGCCACAGAGGTCTTCCACATCGCCCACAACGAATCCTGGTGTTCCCCGCTCGGCCACAACAACGCTTATTCCCCTGCGTCCGGCATTCGGGTCCGTCCTTGCGAAAATCAGGCAGATGTCCGCGACACCCCCGTTGGTCACGAAGACCTTGTTCGCGTTTACCACGAAATGATCACCGTTGCGGATTGCAGTTGCCTCGATTCCCGCCGCGTCGGAACCTGCGTTTGGCTCGGTGAGGCCGAAGGCGCCTATCTTCTCTCCGCGTGCCAGTTGAGGAATCCATCGCTCCTTTTGTTCTTCCGTTCCGAAGGCTAGGATGGGATAAACGGCGACACTGTTATGGACTGTTACGCAAAGTCCAAGGCTCCCGCACGCCCGGGAGATTTCCTCGATGGTAATTACGTAACTTATGGTGTCCGTCTCCGCGCCTCCAAGATTCTTCGGCGCCTGAATTCCGAAGTAACCGAGCTTTCCCATCATCTCGACAATTTCCCAGGGGAAACGGG